>JALTNO010000041.1 GCA_027000645.1 Paracoccaceae bacterium
AGGACCCCCACCATGCCCGTTCTCACCCAGCCGCCCTCGATGGGCGATCTCCTCAAGTACGAGGAAAACCCCGACTATTGCCGCGAGACCGTGACCCTGCTGGCCGGCACGAACTACCCCCTCGGCGCCGTGCTCGGGAAAATCACCGCGTCCGGCAAGTACAAGCTCTCGCCCGATACCGGCACCGATGGATCGGAGGTTGCCGTCGCGGTGCTGATCGAGGCGGTGGATGCAACGGCCGCCGATGCCACGGGTCTGATCGTCGCGCGCGGCCCCGCCATCGTCTCGAAGGCGCAGCTCAACTTTGACACCACCGTCGGCACCGCCGCCAAGATCGCCACCAAGGAAGGCCAGCTGGCCGCTGCCGGGATCGTGCCGCGCGACGCAGCCTGATCAAGAACATCCCCCCTTTCCGGAGATACCCTGATGCCCACCATTACAAATCCGTTCGACGCGGGCGGTTACTCGCTTGCCGAGATGACCCGCGCCATCAACATCCTGCCCAACATCTATACGCGCCTCGGGCAACTCGGCCTGTTCCGCTTCGAAGGCATCACCCAACGAACGGTCGTGATCGAGGCCCGCGAGGGCGTGCTGTCGCTGCTGCCATCCGTTCCCCTTGGTGCGCCCGCTACCGTCGGCACCCGCGAGGGCCGCACCATGCGCTCCTTCGCGGTGCCGTGGATTCCCCACAACGACGTCATCCTGCCCGCCGACATCCAGGGTGTGCGGGCGATCGGCTCGGGTAGCGATGCCGACCCATTGGTCGCGGTGATGACCCGCAAGCTGACCTTGATGCGCAACAAGCATGCCCAGACCCGCGAGTACATGGAGATCAATGCGCTGAGGGGCATCGTCAAGGACGGGGCCGGCACCACGCTCTACGACTACTTCACCGAGTTCGGGATCACCCGGCAGGAGACCGACTTCGTCCTCGGCACCGCCGGCACCAAGGTGCAGCAGAAGGTGCGCGCGGTCCTGCGCCAGATCGAGACCGAGCTGAAGGGCGAGACCATGACCGGGGTGCGTGCGCTGGTCTCGCCTGAGTTCTTCGACAAGCTGATCGGGCACCCGACTGTCGAGACCGCCTACCAGTACTACGCCTCCGGCGCCCAGCCGCTCCGCGAGGACATGCGCCGGGCCTTCCCCTTCGCCGGCATCCTGTTCGAGGAATACAACGCCTCCGTCACGCTTTCGAACGGCACCACCGAGCGGCTGATCCCGGCGGGCGAAGGCATTGCCTTCCCGATGGGCACCATCGACACCTTCACCACCTATGGCGCACCCGCCAACCTGATCGAGACCGCCAACACGGTGGGGCTGGAGCTTTACGCCCGCCAGATGACCCGCGAGCGCGGGGACGGGATCGATCTGCTGACCGAGGCCTCGATCCTGCCGGTCAACAAGCGCCCGGCGCTCGCCGTGCGGCTGTTCTCCTCGAATTGATGACCGCCTTCGCTGCCGCCATGGACGCGATCTTCCAGGATATCAACATGGCCGTCGACGCGACCTGGTATCCGGCGGGTGGTGCGCCGCAGCCCATCCGCGTGATCCGCAAGGCGCCGGACGAGGTGACTGCATTCGGGACCGCGCAGATCCTGTCGGAGACCACGATCATCGATGTGCGTGTCTCGGAGATGGCGAACCCGAAACCGGGGGATGGTATCGCGATCGGGGCCGAGAACTTCACGATCCAGGGCGAGCCGAAGCGCGACCGGGATCGGCTCATCTGGACCCTGGAACTGGTGCCGGCATGAGGCTCACCTTCCGTACCGAGGAGGACATCCAGGCCCAACTGCACCGCGAGTATCTCGCGGGCGAGCGGGCCGTCTCGCTCGCCATGGACCGGGCCGGTAGCGCCGTGAAG
>JALTNO010000042.1 GCA_027000645.1 Paracoccaceae bacterium
GTGCAGGGATTCGCGGCTGGCCGCGAATCCCTGCACGTATTTCGGCGTCACGGCGGCGTCATCGATCACCGCGCCCGCCGCCTTGGCACCCGCCTTGGCCGCCTGCGAGGCCACGTCGTCCAGCGAGGCAGCCGCCACCTTGGCGATGCCCGCAACGTCGTCCAGAAGAGCCAGCAGGCCGCTCATGATCCGTCCCCTTCCGCCCGCCCGATGCCGTCCGCCCCAACCTAGCGCGCGCGCCGCCGGGCGCAAGCCGCACATGCCGGCGATCCACCCGCCCGCCCCCCGCGGGCCGGCGGCAGCGACGTTTGCGCTAACGCCGCGATGTTTTCGCTAACGCGTTCCGGGACGGGCACTTTTGGCCCTTTTGCCGCCCCTGCCGCGCCGCTATACGGCGCCCGGACAACAGCAGTTCGGAGTGATCGCGCATGACCATCAATGTCGGCATCAACGGTTTCGGCCGCATCGGCCGCTGCACCCTGTCCCATATCGCGGCCAGCGGCCGCGACGACATCAGGGTCGTCAAGGCCAACGCGCCGGGGCCGCTGGAGACCCACGCGCATCTGTTGCGCCATGACAGCGTGCATGGCCGCTTTCCGGGCGAGATCCGGGTCGAGGGCAACCGGCTGGACCTTGGCCGCGGGCCGATCGAGGTCATGTCCTCCTACGACCCGGCCGAGCTGGACTGGAGCGGCTGCGACGTGGTGCTCGAATGCACCGGCAAGTTCAACGACGGCGAAAAGGCGAAGATCCACCTGGAAAACGGCGCCGGAGCGGTGCTGATCTCGGCGCCGGCGAAGAACGTGGAAAAGACGGTGGTCTTCGGCGTCAACGACGATCGGCTCGCCCGCGGCGACCGGATGATTTCCAACGGGTCGTGCACCACCAACTGCCTGGCCCCGGTGGCCAGGGTGCTGGACGAGGCCTTCGGCATCGAACACGGCATCATGACCACCATCCATTCCTATACCGGCGACCAGCCGACGCTGGACCGCCGCCACAAAGATCTCTACCGCGCCCGCGCTGCGGCCATGTCGATGATCCCCACCTCGACCGGCGCGGCCCGGGCTCTGGGCGAGGTGCTGCCGCAGCTCAAGGGCAAGCTGGACGGCTCGGCCATCCGCGTGCCCACGCCCAATGTCAGCGCCGTGGACCTGACCTTCCGCGCCGGACGCGACGTGACCGTCGAGGAGGTCAACGAAGCCGTCCGCGCCGCCGCCGAAGGGGCGATGTCGCGGGTGCTGGGCTACGAGCCGGCGCCGCTGGTGTCGATCGACTTCAACCACACCGAACAAAGCGCCATCTTCGCCCCCGACCAGACCCGCGTCATGGACGGGCGGCTGGTGCGGATCCTGGCCTGGTATGACAATGAATGGGGCTTTTCCGTGCGCATGGCCGACATGGCGGTGGCCATCGGCCGGCTGAACGCCTGAGCGCGCACCGGGCGCCCCTGCCAGCGGCCCCTTCCGGCGCCCCCCTTGAGACCGCCGGCCCGGATGGCTAAAGCTGTCCGGGCCAGTTCATTGCCGGACCGCCGCCATGACCGACCGCATCGCCCTCTACCTAGGCCTGTTCATCCTGGCGGTGATCGCGGGCGACCTGCTGCTGTTCGGGCCCGAACACGTGATCTTCCTGGGCAAGAAACTTTACGAACTGATCGAGTGGCTGGCCTTCTGGCGCTGAAGCGCGGCACGTACGGGACGGGACGGGACAGGACGGGCCGCACCGGCCGCCCGCCACCGGGGCACGTCAGCCGAACCGCGCCTTGAGCGCGTCATTCACCCGCGGCGTGACGAATTCGGACACGTCCCCTCCCAGCCGCGCGATTTCCTTGACCAGCTTCGAGGAAATCGCCTGCCGCCGCGCATCCGCCATCAGGAACACCGTTTCCACGCTGGCATCCAGCACCCGGTTCATGCCGACCATCTGGAACTCGTACTCGAAATCGGCCACCGCACGCAGGCCGCGCACGATGATCTGCGCGCCGACATCATGGGCGCAGTCGATCAGCAGGTTCTCGAACGGGTGCGCAACGATCCGGGTTCCGGTCTCGGCGCTCAGCTTGGCGCATTCCTCCTCGATCATCGCCACCCGCTCTTCCAGCGGGAAAAGCGGGCCCTTGTCGCGGTTGATCGCCACCCCGATCACCAGCTTGTCCACGAGTGCCGCGGCGCGGCTGATGATGTCGATATGACCCAGCGTGATCGGGTCGAACGTGCCGGGGTAAAGGCCGATGCGCATTGGGCTGACTCCTGCGGTTCGTTCCTGCCCCGCACGCAAACATCAACTGCGGCAGCTTGGCAAGACCGCAAAAATACGGAGATTCCGCCGCCCGCCCCCGCAGGCCGCCGCCTCAGAAGCCCTTGATCATGCCTTCCAGAGCTTCCTTTTCCATCTCCAGCTTGGTCAGCTGCGCCTTGACCACGTCGCCGATCGAGACCAGCCCCACCAGCTTGCCGTCCTCGACCACCGGCATGTGACGGAACCGCCCCTCGGTCATCCGGGTCATCAACTCGTCGGTCGAGGTCGCCCTGGTGCAGGTTTCCACCTTGCGGGTCATGTAGCCCGAGACCGGCTCGCGCAGGCATCCCTCGCCTGATCGGGCCAGCGCGGCAACGACATCGCGTTCCGACAGCACCCCTTCGACCGAATTGCCGTCACCGGACACCACAACCGCCCCGATCCGCTTTTCCGTCATCAAGCGCGTGGCGTCGGACACGGTTGCCGTCGGCGCGATGGTCACGGTTTCGGAAATGGCTTTCGAATCAAGAAGCTGATGTACAAGCATCCGGGCACCCCTGCAATTTTCTTTCGTTTTCAACAGCGTCGCCGCAATATGCGTTCAAGTCAAGTCATCGCTTCGAGACGGGCCACTTCTTCGCGCAGCCCCTCGCACAGGGCGTCGGCGAAACGGTTGAGCCGTTCACTGCGCTGATCGCCCTGATGGCGGACAAGATAGAAACTGCGGGTGAGGTTGACCTGATCGGGCAGGACCTTGCGCAACGGGCGATGAAAGGGCAGCGAAAAGTCATGCGCCACGCACAGCCCCGCCCCCTGCATCACCAGTTTCAGCTGCACCGGAACCGAGTTGGACGCCAGCGGCACGCGGCGGATTCCAAGGTCGGACAGGTAGTCCAGCTCGGAATCGAAGATCATGTCGGGGATATAGCCGATCATCCGCCGCCCGCGCAGGTCGTCGAGGGTCTCCAGCGGCGGGTTGTCCCGCAGGTAGCGGCGCGAGGCCACCAGATGCAGATGGTAGTCGGAGATCTTCTGCACCAGAAGCTGCCCGGCGGTCGGCGGGCTGACGCTGATCGCCATGTCGGCTTCGCGCCGGGACAGGTTGACCACGCGCGGCAGGGCCACGATCTGGATGTCGAGATCGGGGTTGTCGGCGGCAATCCGCGCGCAGACCTGCGGCAGCAGGTAGTTGGCACAGCCGTCCGGCGCGCCGATCCGGATCTGCCCGGCAAGGCTTTCGGAAGGGCCGGCCAGCGCCTCGGTGGCCGCCCGCATCGCCTGTTCTGCGGCCTCCGCATGGGCCAGGAGGCGCTCTCCGGCGGCGCTGAGCGCATAGCCCTGGGGCGACTTGGCAAACAGCGGCGCCCGCATCGCCGCCTCGAGCCGCGCGATGCGGCGGCCCACCGTGGCCGGGTCCAGCTTCAGCACGCGCCCCGCCCCCGAGAGGCTCTCCTCGCGCGCCACGGCCAGAAAGATCTTCATGTCGTCCCAATGCGGCTCCATCCCGCCACCTGCACGATTGCAAAACCTTTTTGAAATCTTGCCCCTGTTCTCGGCTTTTTTGCAAGTCTATCCTGCGCCCGAGCATTCAGGAGGAGTCCCATGAAGGAACTGACCCATTACATCAACGGAGCCCATGTCAAGGGGCAGTCGGGCCGTTTCGCCGATGTCTACAACCCCGCCACCGGCGAGGTGCAGGCGCGTGTGCCGCTGGCCAATGCCGAGGAGCTGGCCTTCGCCGTGGACGTGGCCGCCGATGCCCAGCCGGGCTGGGCCGCCGTCAACCCGCAGCGCCGCGCCCGCGTGCTGATGGAATTCGTGCGGCTGCTCAACCGCGACATGGACAAGCTGGCCGAGGCGCTGAGCCGCGAGCACGGCAAGACCTTCCCCGACGCCAAGGGCGACGTGCAGCGCGGGCTGGAAGTGGTCGAATACTGCATCGGCGCGCCGCAGATGCTGAAGGGCGAATTCACCGACGGCGCCGGGCCGGGCATCGACATCTACTCGATGCGCCAGCCGCTGGGTGTCAGCGCCGGCATCACCCCGTTCAACTTCCCGGCCATGATCCCGATGTGGATGTTCGCGCCCGCCATCGCCTGCGGCAACGCCTTCATCCTCAAGCCGTCCGAGCGCGACCCCTCGGTGCCCCTGATGCTGGCCGAGCTGATGGAAGAGGCCGGCCTGCCCAAGGGCATCCTGCAGGTGGTCAACGGCGACAAGGAGGCGGTGGACGCCATCCTCGACCACCCGACCATCCAGTCGATCGGCTTCGTCGGCTCGACCCCGATCGCCGAATACATCTATGGCCGCGGCTGTTCGAACGGCAAGCGGGTGCAGTGCTTCGGCGGCGCCAAGAACCACATGATCATCATGCCCGATGCCGACATGGACCAGGCGGCGGACGCGCTGGTGGGCGCGGGCTACGGTGCCGCAGGCGAACGCTGCATGGCCATTTCCGTGGCCGTGCCGGTGGGCGACGAGACCGCCGACCGGCTGATCGAGAAGCTGGTGCCGCGGATCGAGAAGCTCAAGGTCGGCCCCTACACCGCCGGCGACGACATCGACTACGGCCCGCTGGTCACCCGCGAAGCGAAAGAGCGGGTTCTGGGGCTGGTCAATTCCGGCATCGAACAGGGCGCCAAGCTGGTCGTCGATGGCCGCGACTTCACCCTGCAGGGATATGAAAACGGCTTTTTCGTGGGCCCGCATCTCTTTGACCATGTGACCCCGGAAATGGACATCTACAAGCAGGAAATCTTCGGTCCGGTCCTGTCCACCGTGCGTGCGGGATCGTACGAAGAGGCGCTCAAGCTGGCCATGGATCACGAATACGGCAACGGCACCGCCATCTTCACCCGCGATGGCGACACCGCGCGCGACTTCGCCCACCGGATCAATATCGGCATGGTCGGCATCAACGTGCCGATTCCGGTGCCGCTGGCCTATCACACCTTCGGCGGCTGGAAGAAATCCGCCTTCGGAGACCTGAACCAGCACGGGCCCGACGCGTTCCGCTTCTACACGCGGACCAAGACGGTCACCTCGCGCTGGCCCAGCGGCATCAAGGAAGGCGGCGAGTTCCACTTCAAGGCGATGGACTGATCCCGTCGTCCCGCTTGCGAACGGGCGTCACACGCAGTCGTGAATGTCTGCGGGTGGCGCCCGCCTTGATTGCACCCGTGCGCCCAGCATTTTCTTTCCTGCGACAAAGGGAGGAAACAGATGAGCGCGAACATCAACAGACGCAGACTGCTGGCCACCGGTGCCGCGGGCATGGCCGGCCTGGCCCTCTCCACCCTGCCGGTGCGGGCAGGTAGGGACGGGCAGTTGCACGAGGTCGAGATCAAGGGCTTCAAGTTCCGCCCGGCGAAACTGAAGGTCCGCCCCGGCGATACCATCCGCTGGACCAACCGCGACAGCGCCCCGCACGATGCGACGGCGGTCAACGGCAGCTGGCAAACCGCCACCCTGCGCAAGGGTCAGTCGGCCGAAATCAAGGTCGAGGCGGGGATGAGCAACAACTACATCTGCTCGATCCATCCGAGCATGAAGGCCAGGCTGGTGATCGAAAGCGCCTGACAGGCCCCGGCTACAGGGTGCGAAACCGCGCCTCCTGGCGCGCCGTCCATTCAACGGTCAGGTCGAAGCCGTCTTCGACCTGGCGTTCGCTGCGCACCACGTCCTGTTCATACAGCCAGGCGCGGCGGCGCCCCTCGTCGAAGCCCAGGTGCAGGCGGGTTTCGTGGCGCGCCTCCTGCAGCAGCGCGGCGATCCTGGCCAGAAGCTCGTCCAGCCCCTCGCCCGTGGTTGCCGAAATGGCGACCACCGACTCGTCGCGCGCCGCCCGCGCCAGCGCCGCGTCGCGCGCCTGCCCGTCCAGCCGGTCGATCTTGTTCCAGACCTCCAGCCGCGGCCGGCCCTCGTCCACGCCAAGCGAGGCGAGAATCGCCTCCACGTCGCTGGCCTGTTCCTCCGTCTCGGGGTGCGAGATGTCGCGCACATGCACGATCAGGTCGGCCGAGAGCACCTCTTCCAGCGTTGCCCGGAAAGCGGCCACCAGCTCGGTCGGCAGATCCGAGATGAACCCCACCGTGTCGGACAGGATCACCTGCGCCCCGTCGGGCAGCCTTACCCGCCGCATGGTCGGATCGAGCGTGGCGAAAAGCATGTCCCTGGCCATGACCCCCGAACCGGTGAGCCGGTTGAACAGGGTCGATTTGCCGGCATTGGTATAGCCGACCAGCGCCACGATCGGATAGGGCACGCGGGCGCGCGCCTTCCGGTGCAGTTCGCGCGTCTTGACCACCTTGTCGAGCTGCCGGCGCAGGCGCACGAGCTGTTCGTCGATGGCCCGCCGGTCGGCCTCGATCTGGGTCTCGCCGGGCCCGCCGACGAATCCCAGCCCGCCGCGCTGGCGCTCCAGGTGAGTCCAGGCCCGCACCAGCCGCGTGCGCTGGTAGGACAGCGCCGCCATCTCCACCTGCAGCACGCCCTCCTTCGTGCGGGCGCGGTCGCTGAAGATTTCCAGGATCAGACCGGTGCGGTCGAGGATCTTGACCTTCCACGCCTTTTCCAGGTTGCGCTGCTGAACCGGCGTCACCGGACCGTCGATCAACACGAGGTCGATCTCTTCGGCGGCGAACAACGCCCCCAGTTCCTCGATCTTGCCGGCCCCGAACAGAAGCCCCGCATGGGGTCTGGGCAGAGGCACGACCGCCGATCCCGCCACCTCGATACCGGGCAGGGCCGCGGCCAGCGCTACCGCCTCTTCCAGCGCCGGCCCGGGGGCGCGGCGGTTTTCCCTGCTGCGGATGTCGGGATGCAGGACCCAGGCCCGGGTCCGCCTCCGGCCATGTTCCCTCAAGCGCCGTTTTCGCCTTCGTAGAGGTTGATCGGCTGTGACGGCATGACGGTGGAAATCGCGTGCTTGTAGACCAGTTGCGACTGTCCGTCCCGGCGCAGCAGGACGCAGAAATTGTCGAACCAGGTGATCACGCCCTGAAGCTTGACCCCATTGATGAGGAAAATCGTGACCGGAACCTTGGTCTTGCGCACATGATTGAGGAATGCATCCTGCAGGTTCTGTCTGTCCGAAGCCATGATATGAAAAACTCGCCCTTTTTCTTGTTTCGCGCCATAACACGGCGCGCCCCCTTTGGCGCGAGTATGTCCTGCCCCGCGCGGAGTTTCCACCACAAAAATTCACAAGTGCAGGGCATTTTCCATGGTCGGCGCCCGAAAGGGCGGGGCCGGCCCCTCAGTGCCGCCACAGATCCGGGGTCAGAAGCGCGATGATGGCCAGCGTTTCCAGCCGCCCCAGCACCATCGCCCCGGACAGGACCAGCTTGGCCGCGTCGCCCAGCTCGGCCAGGCGGATGGGCGTCTCGGCGGCCACCTCGATCAGCGGGCCGGTGGTGGAAAGCGCGGCGATGCTCAGCACCATGGCCTCTTCGAATCCCGATCCCAGCGCCGCAAGGGCAA
>JALTNO010000043.1 GCA_027000645.1 Paracoccaceae bacterium
GCTGGCGCGCCCGTCGCAGCCGACCAGCAGCGTGCCGGCAAGTTCCCTGCCGTCGTCCAGGGTGACGGTGACGCCCGACGGTCCGGCCTGTTGCGCCACGACGGTCGCGCCGCCGATCCGGGTGATGGCGGGTTCGTCCTTCATGGCGTCAAGCAGGGCGCGGCGCAGGAAGCGGTCCTCGACCATGAAGCCCATGGGGCCTTCCTCGATCTCGGCGTGGTCGAAATGCATGAAGAAGGGTGAAGGGCCGCTGCCCGCATGGCCGTCCGACACCTTGATCTCGAGCATCGGCTGCGCGCGATCGGCGATGCGGTCCCAGATGCCGACGGCCTGCAGAAGCCGCTGTGACGCCAGAGCCAGCGCATAGGCGCGGCCATCGAAGGCGGCATTCCTGCGCGTCCTTTCGGCCAGCGCGTCGATGATGGTGACCCGGTGGCCGTGGCGGGTCAGGGCCAGTGCCAGTGCCGGGCCGTTCAGCCCGCCGCCGACGATGAGGATGTCGCTGTCGGTCGTCATGTCATGCAATATGCGCGCGCGGACGGGATTGTCCATGCGTGACGGGGCCGCTACCGTCGCCGCGACGAAGATTCAGGGGAAAGACATGCAGGACTGGCTGACCATGACGGCGCGCGACCTGGGGCAGGGGATCGGCGCGGGCGAAATCGACCCGGTGGAGCTTGCGCTGGTCTTCCTCGATGCGATCGACGCCCACCCCTTGCGCGAGAGGATCTATACGGTCGTGACCCGCGAGCGGGCGCTGGCCGAGGCCCGCGCCGCCCGCGACCGCGCCCGTTCCGGGCTGCGCCGTTCGGCGCTGGACGGGGTGCCGATCAGCTGGAAGGATCTGTTCGACAGCGCCGGGGACGTGACCGAGGCGGGCAGCGATCTGCTGCGGGGGCGGGTGCCCGAGCGCGATGCGGAAGTGCTGCGCACGGCCACGATGATGGGCACGGTCTGCCTGGGCAAGACGCATATGAGCGAACTTGCCTTTTCCGGGCTGGGCCTGAACCCGGTGAAGGAAACGCCGCCCTGCGTGCATGACGGACAGGCGGTGCCGGGCGGGTCGTCCTCGGGGGCCGCGGCCTCGGTCGCCTTCGGCCTTGCCGCCTGCGCGATCGGGTCGGACACCGGCGGATCGGTGCGGATCCCGTCGGCATGGAACGATCTGGTGGGGCTCAAAACGACGCATGGCAGGCTGTCGCTTGACGGGGTGGTGCCGCTATGCCCGAAATTCGACACCGTGGGCCCGCTGGCCCGTTCGGTCGAGGACGCGGCGCTGACGCTGGCGGTGCTGGAAGGCGGCCGGCCGGCCGATCTGCGCGGCGCGTCGCTGAAGGGACGGCGCCTGGCGGTGCTGGAGACCGTCGCGCTGGACGATCTGCGCGAGGCGCCGAAAAAGGGGTTCGAACGCGCGGTGGGGCGCCTCTCGGCCGCCGGCGCCGCCATCGAAACGATCCGGGTGCCGGAACTGGAAGAGGCGATGGCACTTTCCGGCGTGCTGTTCACCGCCGAGGCCTACGGCGTCTGGCGCGAGGTGATCGAGGCCGACCCGGAGGCGATGTTCGACCGCATCCTTGAACGCTTCCGTGCCGGGGCGGCCTGGTCGGGGCCCGATTACGTGGCCGCCTGGCGGGCGCTGGAACGCTGCCGGGCGGCCTGGGCGCAGGCAGTGCGCGGCTTCGATGCGGTGCTGACGCCGACCTCGCCCATCCTGCCGCCCAGCGCCGAGCGGCTGATGCGCGATGACGACTATTACGTGACCGAAAACCTCGCGGCGCTGCGCAACACCCGGATCGGGAACCTGATGGGGCTGTGCGCGCTGACCCTGCCCACGGGCGAACCCGGATGCGGGCTCCAGCTGCTTGGCCGGCCCATGGGCGAAGAGGCGCTGCTGCGGATCGGGGCCGCGGTCGAGGCCGCCCTGGCCTGAATGCCACAAACCCCTGTCCGGGCAATGCTTTGTCTGGACGGGGGCGGCCCGCTTGGGTAACCTGTCCGCGAACGGGGCATCAACGATCCCGGACCGAGGCAGACACATGCAGTTCCCCGAGCGGTTTTCGAACCTGCCGCCCTATGCCTTTCCGCGCCTGCGGGCGCTGCTGGACGCGCATGCGCCCGGCGGCGAGGTCATGCACATGTCCATCGGAGAGCCCAGACACCCCTTTCCGCCATGGGTGAGCGAGGTCATCGCCGAGAATGCCGCCGGCTTCAACAGCTACCCGCCCAATGACGGATCCCCCCGGTTGCGAGAGGCCATTGCCGGATGGCTCGGGCGGCGCTATGGCGTGGAACTCGATCCCGACAGCCGGATCATGGCGCTCAACGGCACGCGCGAGGGGCTTTACAATGTGGCCATGGCGCTCGTCCCCGAGCGCAAGAAGGGCCAGCGGCCCGTGGTGCTGATCCCCAACCCGTTCTACCAGGTCTACATGGTGGCGGCGATCTCGGTCGGGGCCGAGCCGGTCTTCGTTCCGGCCACGGCGGAAACCGGGCATCTGCCGGATTATGCGGCGCTGCCGCCCGCGTTGCTGAACCGAGTCGCGGCGGCCTATGTCTGTTCGCCTGCCAACCCGCAAGGCGCGGTGGCCGACCGGGACTGGTGGAGTACGCTTCTGGCATTGGCCGAGCGTTACGATTTCCGCGTCTTCGCCGATGAATGCTATGGCGAGATCTACCGCGACACGCCGCCGCCCGGTGCGCTGGAGGTAGCAGCGCAGACCGGCGCCGATCCCGAACGGGTGGCCATCTTTCATTCGCTGTCGAAGCGTTCGAACCTTCCGGGGCTGCGCTCGGGGTTCATCGCCGGCGGGCCGGAAAGTATCGCCCGGGTGAAGACCCTGCGCGCCTATGCCGGGGCGCCGCTGCCGGGCCCGCTGCAGGCGGCGGCCGCGCGGGCTTGGGCGGACGAGGCGCATGTGACGGAGAACCGCGCGCTCTATCGCGAAAAATACGCCATCGCGGACGAAATCCTGGGCGGCGTGCCCGGCTATCGCGGCCCCGAGGCCGGGTTTTTCCTGTGGCTGCCGGTCGAGGATGGCGAAAGGGCGGCGCTACGGTTGTGGAAGGAAACCGGGATCAGGGTTCTGCCCGGCGCTTATCTGGCGCAGGACGGGCCGGACGGGAACCCCGGCAAGGGTTATATCAGGGTGGCGATGGTGGCGCCCGGAGGTGATTTGCGGCGCGGGCTGATCCGGCTTCGCGACTGCTTGTATGGATAGAACAGAGGACAGGGCATGGCATTTCAGACACGCAGCCGCGATCCGCTTCTGGACACGAACATGGCGCAGGCGATCGAGAAACGGGGCAAGGAACTGATCGGTCTGATCCTTGTCGGGGCGGGCATCGCCGCCGCGGCGATGATCGGTTCCTACAGTCCGGACGATCCCAACTGGCTGGTTTCGACCGATGCGCCGGTGCAGAACTGGCTGGGGCCTTTCGGCGCCTCCGCCGCGGCGGTGCTCTACATGATCGTGGGGCTGGGGGCATGGGCGATTCCGCTGGTGCTGGTGGCCTGGGGGCTGCGATTCGTCCTGCACCGGGGAGAAGAGCGCTGGGCCGGGCGGGTGGTCTTTGCGCCGATCTTCGTGGCGGTGGCATCGCTTCATGCCGCGACGCTGGTTCCCGGCGCGGGGTGGAGCGCGATCCACAGCTTCGGCCTTGGCGGGTTGTTCGGAGACACGGTTCTGGGGGCGCTTCTGACGCTTCTGCCGGTGGGATCGGTGTTCGGGGTCAAGCTGATTTCCCTTCTGGCGGCGCTGGTCATGCTGGGGCTTGGAGTCTTCGTTCTGGGCTTTGCCCGCGATGACGTCTCGCGCGCGCTGAAGCTGTCCGTGGTGGGGGTGGTCCTGATCTATGGCGCCATCGTCGCCCTGCTGGGCCGGGGGGCGCAGTCGGCACTGCAGGCCGCCCGCCACCGCAAGGCGCGGCAGGATTCCCGCCAGCCCCGTACCGCCCCCGCACCCGGCGCGCCGGACCGGAGGGCAACGGTTGCGCCCAACCCCTCGGCCCCGGTAACGGCCCCGGTCGAAGCCGTGCCCGAACCCGAACCCAAGCAAAGGCCGCGTGCGGGGATTCTCGCGCGCGTGCCGAACCTGCTCAAGAAGCCCGGGCCGATGCCCGAACCGGAGTTGGTGGAGCCGCAAGCCGCCCCTGCGGAGGAAGAACTGCCCGCCGATGACGCCCGGATCCGCGCCAAGATTGCCAACGTGGTGCGCGCGCGGGTGCAGGCCAGGCAGCAGCCGGCACAACCCGCCCTTGCCGCCGAGCCACCGCTGACCGAGCCGCCCGCTCCAGGCCAGTTGCCGCCCGAGCCGCCGCTGACCGCGGCGCGGAGCGGGGCCCATGCCGAATCCGCGCGTGTCGCGCAGCCGGCCGGCCCGGCCGCGGACGGCCTGCCGCTGACCGAGCCACCGGCGCAGCCGCGGGTGGTGCCTGCGGCCGGGACGCGCAAGGTGGTGCAGCACCCGCCGCGCAAGGCTCCGGCCCCTTCGCGCCGGGCCCGGGAAGAGGCGCAGCCGGCGCTGGCCTTCGAGGATGACGCGCCGGCCTATGAATTCCCGCCGCTCAGCCTGCTGACCGACCCGGCCAGCATCGAGCGCTATCACCTCTCGGACGAGGCTCTGGAGGAAAACGCGCGGATGCTGGAAAACGTGCTGGACGATTACGGCGTCAAGGGCGAAATCGTCAGCGTTCGCCCCGGCCCGGTGGTGACCATGTATGAGCTGGAACCGGCGCCGGGGTTGAAGGCCTCGCGGGTGATCGGGCTGGCCGACGACATCGCGCGGTCGATGTCGGCGCTGTCGGCGCGGGTCTCGACGGTGCCCGGGCGCAGCGTCATCGGCATCGAGCTGCCCAACGACTACCGCGAAAAGGTGCTGCTGCGGGAAATCCTGTCCAGCCGCGATTTCGGCGACTCCAATCTGAGTCTGCCGCTGGCGCTGGGCAAGGATATCGGCGGCGATCCGGTGGTGGCGAACCTGGCCCGGATGCCGCATCTGCTGATTGCCGGCACTACCGGTTCGGGCAAGTCGGTGGCGATCAACACCATGATCCTGTCGCTGCTCTACAAGCTGACTCCCGAGGAATGCCGGCTGATCATGATCGACCCGAAGATGCTGGAACTGAGCGTCTATGACGGCATCCCGCACCTGCTGTCGCCCGTGGTCACCGATCCGAAAAAGGCGGTGGTGGCGCTGAAATGGGTGGTGGGCGAGATGGAGGAACGCTATCGCAAGATGTCGAAGATGGGTGTGCGCAACATCGAGGGCTACAACGGCCGCGTGCGCGAGGCGCTGGCCCGCGGCGAGATGTTCACTCGCACCGTTCAGACCGGGTTCGACGACGAAACCGGCGAGCCGATCTTCGAGACCGAAGAGATGACCCCCGAGGCCCTGCCCTATATCGTCGTCGTCGTGGACGAGATGGCCGACCTGATGATGGTCGCCGGCAAGGAGATCGAGGCCTGCATCCAGCGCCTTGCCCAGATGGCGCGGGCGAGCGGCATCCACCTCATCATGGCCACCCAGCGGCCCAGCGTCGATGTCATCACCGGCACCATCAAGGCCAACTTCCCGACCCGGATCAGTTTCCAGGTGACCTCGAAGGTGGACAGCCGCACGATCCTTGGCGAGATGGGGGCCGAACAGCTTCTGGGCATGGGCGACATGCTGTACATGGCGGGCGGGGCCAAGATCACCCGCTGCCACGGGCCCTTCGTCAGCGACGAGGAAGTGGAAGAGGTGGTCAATCACCTCAAGCAGTTCGGCCCGCCGGACTATGTCGATACCGTTCTTGACGGGCCGGATGCCGAGAAGGAGGCCGATATCGACCTGGTGCTGGGACTTGGCGGCAACACCGGCGGCGAGGACGCGCTTTACGACCAGGCGGTGGCCATCGTCATCAAGGACCGCAAGTGCTCCACCTCCTACATCCAGCGCAAGCTGGCGATCGGCTACAACAAGGCCGCCCGCCTGGTCGAGCAGATGGAGGAAGAGGGGCTGGTCTCGCCCGCAAATCATGTGGGCAAGCGCGAGATCCTGGTGCCGGAGCAGCAATAGGCCGCGGCCGGGCGCACGGCGCGGGGTTCAAAACCGATGCGGGCGGATTATCTGGAAGGCATGAAACAGCTCGCCCTTGCCCTTGCGCTGGCTCTTGCCGCGCCCGCCGTCTCGGCGGCCGAGAAGCTGCCGCTTGCGAAGATTTCCGACTACCTCAACGGCATCGCCACGGCGCGGGCGACATTCGTCCAGGTCAACGATGACGGGTCGCTCTCCACGGGGCGGTTCTTCATCCGCCGGCCGGGACGGATGCGGTTCGAATACGACCCGCCCGACAGCGGTGTCGTCGTGGCCCGCGCCGGAGCGGTGCTGATATACGACCCCAAGTCGAACCTGCCGCCCGAGACCTACCCCCTGCGGCGCACGCCACTTTCGATCATCCTAGCCCGGAGCGTCGATCTGGAACGCGCGCGCATGGTTGTCGGATACGATTTCGACGGCACCTATACGATCGTGAAGGCGCAGGATCCCGACAACCCCGAATATGGCTGGATCGAGATGTTCTTTTCGGATGATCCGGTCGCGCTGGTGCGGTGGATCATCCATGACGGCAATGGCGGCGAAACCACCGTCGAGCTGGGCGAGATGACCACCGGAATTCCGCTCAGCGACACGCTGTTCGGTTCCGGCTCCGAGGGAATCGTCGATCCGGAGCGCTGAGGCCCCGAAACGGGCGCTCCCGAAACGGGCACCATGGCATGTCGCGCCTGTGTGGTTTCAGCCCCCTGCCGGCAGGGGGCAGGCGACCGCCCGGGTGGGCGCGAATGCGATCGGACGCGACATGCCTTAGATCTTGCCGCAGCGTTGCAGTTGGCGCCGATACATGTTCGAGCGCGCCTGGACGTCATCGGCGACGCGCAGCAGCCAGGCCTTGCTGCGATAGCTTCCACGGGCATAGCCGGCATGGCCTTCGTGATAGGCCAGATACTGGTTGCGCGCGTCGCTGAGGGGGATGCCGTTCCTGCGGTAGCTGGTGGTCATGTACCAGCCCATGAAATCGGCCACGTCCTTCATCCGGTCGCGCCGCGCCCACCTGCGGCCGGCTTCCTTCCGGTAACGGTCCCAGGTGCTGTCGATGACCTGTCCGTATCCGAAGGCGCTGCTTTGCCGGCCCATCGGAATGACCCCCAGGACGTAACGGTGCGGGGTCTTGGCGCGGCCCTTGTAGCGGCTTTCCTGGTAGATGACGGCCATCTGGACGTTGATCGGAACGCCCCATCTCCGTTCGGCCTTGCGGAAGGCGCGGGCGAAATCGCCCCTTTGCGCAAGGATGCTGCACGCGTTGTCGAGATTGCGCGGCGGCGCCTTGTAGGCGCGTGCGCAGGACGCGACAAACAACACGAGCAATATCGCGGTAATGGTTCTGCTCATCTGCCTCATGCCTTTTTCGGGAAGTGTACCGCAATACCGGCGGTGATGGAATCCCATTCGGCCGGCCCGGCTCCGGCGCGAGCCCCCGGCGACTGTCAATCCAGAGTTCACAATCTGTTTCTGTCAAAAACAGCCTGCCGGTTGGACATTTGGGGCTGTTTTCAGGTATTGATTCAGGGTAGGGGCTGCACGGCAATGTTCAAGACTCATGCAAAATATCACCTGGGACAGGTCGTCCGGCACAGAAAGCATCCCTTTCGGGGTGTGATCTTCGACGTCGATCCCCGCTTCGCCAATACCGAGGAATGGTATCAGGCCATCCCCGAGGAAAACCGGCCCTCGAAGGATCAGCCCTACTACCACCTTCTGGCCGAGAACGATCACAGCTATTACGTGGCCTATGTCTCGGAACAGAACCTGATCGCCGACTATTCCGGCGAACCGGTCGAACACCCGGACATCGACAACATGTTCGGGCAGTTCGAGGATGGCAGCTATGCGGTCGAGCTTCAGATGAACTGACGCCGCACTTGCCGCGGTTCAGCAGCCAAGGGCGCAACCGTCCTTGCGCGGGTCGCTGCCGGCCACCAGCACGCCGTCGGGGCGGATGCGAATCGCCTGCGCGCCGCCCAGCGGCGGCTCGGGGGTGACCACATCATGCCCCAGATCGGCCAGCGCCTGTCGGACCGAATCGGAGTATCCCCTTTCCATCTTCAGCTGCCCGGCCTCTGCGAAACAGCGCGGCGCATCGATCGCGGCCTGCAGATCCATTCCGAAATCGACCAGGTTCGAGACAAATCTTGCGTGTCCGGTCGGCTGGTAGGCGCCGCCCATGACACCGAAGGGCATCAGGCTGCCGTCCTTTTCGCGCAGCATGGCCGGTATGATCGTGTGCATCGGTCGCTTGCCGCCGGCCAGTTCGTTGGGGTGCCCCTGCTGCAGCGTGAACCCGGCCCCGCGGTTCTGGAACAGAATGCCGAACCGTTCGCTGGCGATGCCGGCACCCAGCCCGTGGAAGATCGAATAGATCAGCGAAACCGCCATGCGGTCGCGATCGACGACGGTGATGTAGACAGTATCCCTGTGCACGGCCTCGCTCAGCGGGGCGGCGGCGGGCATCGCGCGATTCATGTCGATCAGCCCCGCCAGCCGGCGCGCCGTCTCGGGCGCAAGCATGTGTTCGATTCGGGTGGCATAATCGGGATCGGCAATGAAGCGGTTGCGGGCGTCATAGGCAAGCTTGGCGGCTTCCGCTTCCAGATGCGCGCGCTGGGCGCCGAACGGGTCCATGGATGCGATGTCGAAATGCGACAGGATGTTCAGCAGCAGGATCGCCGCGGCGCCCTGGCCATTCGGGGGGTGCTCGAAAAGCTCCGCCCCCTTGTAGCTGCCGCTGACCGGTTCCGCTTCGGTACAGCGGGTGGCGGCGAAATCGTCAAGCGTATGAACCCCGCCCAGTGACTGCAGGGTGGACACCATGTCTTCGGCGACTTCTCCGGTATAGAACGCATCGCGCCCGTGCCGGGCAACCCGGCGCAGAACCTCGGCCTGTCCGGGCGAACGGAAGACATCGCCCACCTGCGGCGCCTTGCCGTCGATCAGATAGCTCCGCCTTGCCGCACCCTGAAGCGCGGGGGCGTTCGTCGCCCAGTCGAAGGCCACCCGGGGCGCGACCGGCACGCCCTCTTCGGCGTAGCGGATTGCCGGTGCCAGCACGGCGTCAAGCCCGAGCCTTCCGACGGTTTCGGACAGGTGGCAGAACGCGTCCACCGCCCCCGGTATGGTGACCGCAAGAACGCTTCTGAGCGGAATGCTGTCATGGCCCGCCGCGCGCAGCGGCTCGGGGTCGGCTGCTGCCGGGGCGCGGCCCGATCCGTTCAGCGCCCGGATCGAGTCGTCGCCTGGAAGCCGGTACAGGACGAAGCAGTCGCCGCCGATCCCGGTCATCGGCGGTTCGCAGAAGCCGAGCAGAACGGCAGCACCAATGGCGGCATCCATGGCGTTGCCGCCCCGGCCGAGAATGTCGATCGCGGTCTGTGCCGCCAACGGGTGCGACGTCGCGCACATGCCGTTCATGGACAACACTTCCGATCGGCCCGGCAACTGGAAATCACGCATGAATGCCCCTCCCGCGCTGTTGCGCCGGGACACTAGACGGGTCCGGGCGATTTGCCAACGTGAAGATCGGAAGGAAAAATCCTCGACGCCGCGCACTGGGTGGGGGCTATGAACACGCGGCGCCGAGGGAAGCCTTATGCAGCTACCCTTTCCTTTTGACCGCCGAATCCGGCCGGTTCTTGATCGGATTGGGGCATTTTCGCGGCGCCCGGCGTTTTCGCCGTCGAGCGGAGCGGATACCGGATGGTTCGCCGGCCCCCCGGATGTCCGGGCGCGGGGAGTGTTACAGCCTGAATTGCAGTGAAAGAGTGTTGGTTCCGTTGTGCCGTTCGTGGCGGACGTCATCGGCGAGGGTGCGAATCAGGAACCAGCCGAACCCGCCCTCGGGCAGCATTCCGCGCGGGACGGCAAGATTTGCCGGGTGCCCTGCGGGCAGGCATTCCCCGGGCATCGGTCGGCCGGTGTCGGAAAGCCGCACTTTGAGCACACCGCCCCGCAGGGTCAGGTTCATTCTCACGAAGCCTGCGTCCGGATCGCCATAGGCGTGTTCGACCACGTTGTTGACGGCTTCGGTCAGGGCGATTTCCACTTCCCCCGCCCGAACCGGATCGATGCCGGCGCGCCGAAGAGCCTGCTTCACCGACCGCAGAGCATCGCGGGCATCCCCCGCGCGAGCGCGAAACACCGAGGTGAAGCGGCGACCGTGCGGCCACCCGGCGGCGGGGTCGGGCACAGGCAGCGCCCCGGTCATGCCGCCTGAGTCCGCAGCGCCGCGTCCGTGCTGGGGAACAGTCGGAAAACGGTATCCATGCGGGTCAGCCTGAACACCTTTTCCACGATCGGTGTCAGCCCGGCCAGATCCAGGCGCTGTCCCTCGGGCATCCGCTTCATCGAGGCCACGATCGCGCCCAGCCCGCTCGAATCGATGAACGCGACCGCCGACAGATCGAGAATGACCCGCCCCGATGCCCCCTGTATCGCGTTGCGCATGTCCTCCTTGAACCGGACCACGGCGGCGGCATCGATCCTGTCGGCATGAACCGACACGACCCGCACCCCGTTCCTTTCGACACTTGTCAGTTTCACTGCAGCTTCCCCTGGTTTCGCCCGCGGGAACGAAGCTAGATGGCGATTCTTGCCATTTGGTGAACCGAAACCGGATCATTGCATTCACCGTGTCCCGAATCCGCCTTGTGCCGAAATTTCGGCATCGACCGGATCGGCGCGGCATCCGCCATCGCCGGGAATTTCCGGGCGACATGAAAAATATCTTGGAATTTTCACGAATCGGCAGCATCGTGAAAATTGCAGGAGATATTTCATGGAACCGATCGCATGACCCTGGAGAGAACGACGCCGCGCACACTGGGTGCCGACCTTCGCGCCTTGCGCAAGGCGCGCGGGCTGACGCTTTCCGAACTTGCACGCCGGCTCGAGCGTTCGGTCGGCTGGCTCAGCCAGGCCGAGCGGGATCTTTCGCAGCCCTCGGTCGCCGATTTGCGGGGGCTCGCCCGTGAGCTTGGCGTTCCGGTATCCATGCTGTCCACCCCTGCCGCCAGCGACCGCGAGGAGGCCGGTTTCGTCGTCCGAAAGGACTCCCGCCGGCCGATCGGGCGCGACAGGCCGGGCCTGACCGAAGAGCTGCTCTCGCCCGATCTGACGGACGATTTCGAGATGGTCCATTCGACCTTCGCGCCTGGCAGTCGTCTCGACGCGCCGGTGACGCGACCCACGCAGGAGGTGGGATACCTGATCTCCGGCCGGCTCGATCTGGACATCGCCGGGCGGGCCTTCACCATTCACCCCGGCGACAGCTTCCGCATTCGCGGCGAACCGTTTCGCTGGGCCAACCCTTACAAGGAACCCGCCGTCGCGATCTGGGTGATCGCGCCGCCCGTCTACTGAGACCGCCCCGTGCCTTTGTCGAGACCTCCTTCCCGCCCTCGACCCATGACAGGAGTTGACCCCATGTCCGACTTTCCCACCACGGCCCGAGTCGTCATCATCGGCGGCGGAGTCGTGGGCACTTCCTCGCTGTACCACCTGGCCCGCAAGGGATGGACCGATTGCGTGCTGCTGGAGAAGAACGAACTCACCGCCGGCTCCACCTGGCACGCCGCCGGCAACGTGCCGACCTTTTCGACCTCGTGGTCGATCATGAACATGCAGCGCTATTCGACCGAACTTTATGCGCGGCTGGCCGAAGAGGTCGATTACCCGATGAACTACCACGTCACCGGTTCCATCCGCCTGGCGCATTCGCGCGAGAGGATGCAGGAATTCGAGCGCGCCGCCGGCATGGGGCGCTACCAGGGCATCGGGATGGAGATCCTTTCGCCCGAAGAGACGAAGGAGCGATACCCGTTCCTCGAAACCCATGACCTGAAGGGATCGCTCTTTGACCCCAACGACGGCGACATCGACCCCGCGCAGCTGACACAGGCGCTGGCCAGGGGCGCGCGGGACATGGGCGCGCGGATCCTGCGGTTCACCCCCGTCACCGGCATCGGCCGCGAGAGGGGCGAATGGATCGTGAAGACGGAGAAGGGCGACATCCGTTGCGAATACGTGGTCAACGCCGCCGGCTACTACGCCCAGCGCGTGGGCGAGATGTTCAAGCCCTTCGGTGGCCGCACCGTGCCGATGATGGTGATGAGCCACCAATACCTGCTCTCCGAGGAAATCCCCGAGATCGCTGCCTGGAGCCGCGAACAGGGCCGCAAGCTGCCGCTGCTGCGCGATGTGGACGTGTCCTATTACCTGCGGCAGGAAAAGAACGGCTTCAACCTCGGCCCCTATGAACCGAATTGCCGCGCCCACTGGGTCACGCCCGACGATCCGATGCCCGAGGATTTCAGCTTTCAGCTCTGGAATGACGACCTGGACCGGATCGAGGACATCGTGGCCGACGCGATGGAGCGGGTACCGCTCCTGGGCCGCGCGGGCGTCAGCCGGGTCATCAACGGCCCGATCCCCTATACCCCCGACGGAAATCCGCTGATTGGCCCGATGCCGGGTGTGCCGAATGCCTTCGAGGCCTGCGTATTCACCTTCGGCATCGCCCAGGGCGGCGGGGCGGGCAAGGTGCTGGCGGAATGGATCACCGAGGGCGCCACCGAATGGGACATGTGGTCCTGCGATCCCCGCCGGTTCACCGACTACACCGATCACGACTATTGCGTGGCCAAGGGGATGGAGGTCTATGGCCACGAATACGCCATGCATTTCCCCTGGGCCACATGGCCCGCGGGCCGGCCGAAGAAGGTCTCGCCGGTGCATGACCGGTTGGCCGCGCTGGGCGCGCAGTTCGGCGAATACGGTGGCTGGGAGCGCGCCAACTGGTTCGCCCGCCCCGGTGACGACACCTCGCCCGAGGCCACCCGCACCTGGGGCCGCGCGGGACCGTGGGAGGTGCGCATCCGCGAGGAATGCGAGGCGGTGCGCGATCATGTCGGCGTGCTCGACCTGCCGGGGTTTTCGCGCTTCGAGCTCGAGGGGCCGGGGGCGGGCGACTGGCTGCTCACCCGCATCGCCGGCGGCCTGCCGCGGGTGGGACGCATGGGGCTGGCCTATTTCCCCGACCACCGGGGCCGCATCCTCACCGAGATGAGCGTGATGCGCCATGATGAGGACCGCTTCACCCTGATCACGGCGGCCGCCGCCCAGTGGCACGACTTCGAACTGCTCGCGCGCGCCCTGCCCGAGGGGCTGAGCCTGACCGACCGGAGCCGCGATCTCGACACCCTGATCGTCACCGGACCGGACTCGCGCGCCCTCTTCGCGGCCATATCCGGGGATGCCGACCTGTCGCTGCCGTGGCTGTCCCATCAGCGGGCAACGGTCGCCGGGGCCGATGTCCTGCTGGCCCGGGTTTCCTTCGCCGGCGAACTGGGATGGGAGATCCACGCCGCCAATGCCGACATGCCCCCGATTCTCGATGCCGTGCTGAAGGCCGGGGCCAGACCCTTCGGCATGTGGGCACTGAATTCCCTGCGCATCGAAAAGGGCTACCGAACGTGGAAGGGTGACCTGTCCAGCGACTATTCTCTGCTCGAAGCCGGCCTCGACCGGTTCGTGAAACTCGACAAGCCGCAGGACTTCCCCGGCAAGGCGGCCCTTCTGGCCCAAAGGCGGCAGGGAGTGAAAAAACGCTTCGTGACCCTGGTCGTGGATGCGGGCGAGGCAGACGCACCCTACATGTCAACGCTCTGGCATGACGGAGAGGTGGTGGGCGAAACCACCTCGGGTGCCTGGGGCTACCGGGTGGGCGCTTCCATCGCCCTGGGGATGCTGCGCGCCGACCTGACCGAACCCGGCACCGAGGTCGAGGTGGAAATCTACGGCGAACGCCGCCGGGCCGTCGTCCAACCCGACCGTCCCCTGTGGGACCCGGCAAACGAAAGGCTGCGCGCATGACCCGTTCTTCCTTCATCTTGCGAAAAATACTCCGGGGGGAGCCGAAGGCGGGGGGCAGCGCCCCCCAGCGGCCGGATCGTGTCAGCGATCCGAAACCGCCGAAAGGATGGCAGCGATGACCGCGCTTCCCGACAAGGCCCGCGTGGTCATCATCGGCGGCGGCGTGGTCGGCTGCTCGGTCGCCTATCACCTGACGAAGCTGGGCTGGACCGACGTCGTGCTTCTCGAACGCAAGCGACTGACCTCGGGCACGACCTGGCACGCGGCGGGCCTGATCGCGCAGCTGCGCGCCACCGCCAACATGACGCGGCTGGCGAAATACAGCCAGGAGCTCTACGGCCGCCTCGAAGAGGAAACCGGCGTTGCCACGGGGTTCCGGCGGGTGGGTTCGATCACCGTGGCGCTGACCGCAGAGCGGATGGAAGAGCTGCAACGCGCGGCCGCCATGGCGCGCGCCTTCGGGGTCGAGATCGAGGAAATCTCCACTGCCGAGATCGCCGCCCGCTACCCGCTGCTCGATACCCGTGGCGTGGCGGGCGGTGTCTGGCTGCCCAGGGACGGGCAGGGCGATCCGGCCAATATCGCGCTGGCGCTTGCCAGGGGCGCACGCCTGCGCGGCGCGGTGATCCGCGAGGGCGTCAGGGTCACCGGAATGGCCCGCTCCGGCCGCCGCGTGACCGGGGTGGACTGGGCCTCCGATGACGGCGCGGCCCGCGGCCGCATCGCCTGCGAACAGGTCGTCAACTGCGCCGGCATGTGGGGGCACGAGGTCGGCCGCATGGCCGGCGTCAACGTGCCGCTTCAGGCCTGCGAACATTTCTACATCGTCACCGAACCCATCGAAGACCTGCCGCAACTTCCGGTACTGCGGGTGCCGGACGAATGCGCCTATTACAAGGAGGACGCGGGCAAGATGATGCTGGGGGCGTTCGAGCCCGTGGCCAAGCCCTGGGGCATGAACGGCATCCCCGACAGCTTCGAATTCGACCAGCTTCCGGAGGATTTCGACCATTTCGAGCCGATCCTCGAAATGGCCGTGAACCGGATGCCGGTGCTGGCCACCGCCGGCATCCACACCTTTTTCAACGGCCCCGAAAGCTTCACCCCCGACGACGCCTATCACCTGGGCCTGGCGCCCGAGTGCGACAATTTCTGGGTCGCTGCCGGGTTCAACTCGGTCGGGATCCAGTCGGCGGGCGGCGCGGGGATGGCGCTGGCGCAGTGGATGGAGGACGGCGAAAAGCCCTTCGACCTGGGCGATGTGGACATCGCCCGGATGGAGCCCTTTCAGGGCAACCGCCGCTATCTGGCCGAGCGGGCGACCGAAACGCTGGGGCTGCTTTATGCCGACCACTTCCCCTTCCGCCAGAAGACCTCCGCCCGCGGCGTGCGGCGTTCGCCTTTCCACCGGCATCTGGAAGATCGCGGCGCGGTGATGGGCGAGGTTGCCGGGTGGGAGCGCGCCAACTGGTTCGCCCGCAGGGGGCAGGAGCGCGCCTATCGCTACTCCTGGGGGCGGCAGAACTTCTTTGACAACGTGGCCGACGAACTTGCGGCGGTGCGCGGCAATCTGGGCCTTTACGACATGTCGTCCTTCGGCAAGCTGCGCGTCGAGGGCCCCGATGCAGAAGCCTTCCTGAACCATGTCTGCGGCAATGACGTGGCGGTGCCCGCGGGGCGGATCGTCTATACCCAGTTTCTGAACCCGCGCGGCGGGATCGAGGCCGACGTGACCGTGACCCGCCTGTCCGAGACCGCCTATCTGGTGGTTACCCCGGCGGCAACGCGGCTGGCCGACGAAACCTGGCTGCGCCGTCGTGCGGGGGAATACCGGGTGGTCATCACCGACATGACCGCGGCCGAGGGCGTTCTGGCGGTCATGGGTCCCAATGCGCGCCGGTTGATGCAGGCGGTATCCCCCGACGACTTTTCCAACGATGCCTTCCCCTTCGGCACCGCACGAAGGATCGAACTGGGCCTCGGACTGGCGCGGGCCCACCGCATTTCCTACGTGGGCGAACTGGGCTGGGAAATCTACATCTCCTCCGACATGGCCGAACACGCATTCGAAACCATCTGGCAGGCGGGGCAGGAGCTGGGGCTGAAGCTGTGCGGCATGCACATGATGGACTGCGCCCGGATCGAAAAGGCGTTTCGTCATTTCGGCCATGACATCACCTGCGAGGATCATGTGCTCGAGGCCGGGCTGGGTTTCGCCGTCAAGACCGCCAAGCCCGGCTTCATCGGCCGCGACGCGGTGCTGCGCAAGCGGGAGGAGGGTCTGAAACGCCGGCTGGTGCAGTTCCGCCTGACCGATCCCGAGCCGCTGCTTTATCACAACGAACCGATCATCCGTGATGGCCGGATCGTGGGCCATCTGACCTCGGGCGCCTATGGGCACCATCTGGGGGGCGCGATCGGGCTGGGCTATGTCCCCTGCGCCGGCGAAACGGCGGACGATCTGCTGTCGTCGCGCTACGAGATTGACGTGGCGGGAAGGCGGGTTCCGGCCGAGGCGTCGCTGAAACCGATGTATGATCCGAAATCCGAACGCGTGCGAATGTGACAAGGCGTTTCGAAACGCCTTGAATCACGCAATTCCGAAATTGCGTGTTCAAGCGGTTTGCAAACCGCTTGACTCAAGCCGCTTTGAAGCGGCTTGAGCCCGGTTCCCAAGCGTGCCGCATTCCATTAATCCGGTGCCATGCGGTCCTTCATCATCCACATGAAAGGCGACGAACGCCGCGCGCCCAATGCCCGGCGGCTGCGCTCGCTCCTGCCGGGGGCGGAGATCGTCGATGCGGTGGTGGGGCGCGACATCTTCGAGGCCGCGCGTCAGCGCATCCACCCCGGCACGCTCTACCGTCCGCATTACCCGTTTGCACTGCGCCCGGCCGAGTTGGGCGTGTTCGAAAGCCACCGCAGATGCTGGCAGCGGATCGTCGAAGAAGGGCTGGATTTCGCCCTGATCGTCGAGGATGATCTTGCCATTGATCCCGACCGCTTCGGCGCCGCGCTGGAACTGGTCGCGGCCCATGTGACGCCCGGGATGTATGTGCGCCTACCGGTGAAGCAACGCGAGGCACCGGCGCAGGTGCTGGCCGCGGCCGGCGGGCTGCAACTGATCCTGCCGCGGGTGATCGGGTTGCAATGCATCTGCCAGGTGGTGGGGCGCAACGCGGCGGCGCGCCTGCTTGCCGTCGGGGATGAAATCGACCGTCCCGTCGATACCCTGATCCAGATGCACTGGGTGACGGGCCAGCCGGTCCATGCCCTTCTGGGTTCCGGCAACCGCGAGATTGCCCGCGAACTTGGCGGTTCCACCATCCAGACGAAACCGCCGCTGCTGTCGCGCCCGCGGCGCGAGGCGCTGCGGGCGTGGTATCGGGCGCAGATCGCCCTGCGCCCGCAGAAGGCTCAGGCAGCGGGATCCCTGGTCAGCCGCAGATAGGGCAGCTTGACGTCGATCTCGCCGAACTTCTGCTTCGCCTCCTCGTCGCTCAGCGACAGGGCCACGATCACGTCCTGCCCGTGCACCCAGTTGGCCGGGGTGGCGATCGGCGTCTCGTAGGTGGCCTGAAGCGCATCCAGCGCCCGCAGCACTTCGGCAAAGTTGCGGCCCACCGACATCGGGTAGGTCATCATCAGCTGTACCTTCTTGTCGGGGCTGATGATGAAGACCGAGCGAACCGTCGCCGTGTCGGCGGGGGTGCGTCCGTCGGGCAGCCAGGCCTCGGCCGGCAGCATGTCGAAGGCCTTGGACACCGCCAGATCGGTATCGGCGATGATCGGAAATGCCGCATTGGTGCCGGCGAAGCTTTCGATATCGGCCTTCCATTTCCGGTGATCCTCTGCGCTGTCCACGCTGACGCCGATCACCTTGCAGTTCCGTTTTTCCCACTCATCGGCCAGCTGCGCGACCGCACCGAATTCGGTGGTGCAGACGGGAGTGAAATCCTTGGGATGCGAGAACAGGATGGCCCAGCTGTCACCGATCCAGTCGTGAAAGGTGATGGTACCCTGATCCGTCTCGGCGGTGAAGTTCGGAACCGTGTCGTTGATGCGCAAAGCCATGTTCATCCTCCTGTCAGATATGTGGCGTTCGAACCATTGCACCCGTCAATCTAGGTGCGGACACGGACCATGCCACCCCGGTACCGGCCATGTGCGTGAAAAACCCGCGGTCGTTCCGGTCGGATTTCACCTCGGCTATTGCCCTCTCCTGCCGCGAATGACACAGTGCCGGCAAATCGCCGACCGAGCGGTCGGCCAAACTGGCAATCGGGAGAAGCGACCATGATCGAAAAGCGCGAATTCTACATCAACGGCGAATGGGTCGCGCCCGCGCAGGCCCGCGACCACCTGGTGATCGACCCCTCGACCGAAGAGCCCTTCGCGGTGATCTCGCTGGGTTCGGCCGCCGACACCGACGCCGCCGTCGCCGCGGCCCGGGCGGCACTGCCCGGCTGGATGGCCACTCCTCCGGCCGAGCGGATCGCGCTGCTGGAGAAGCTGCTGGAAATCTACAAGTCCCGCGGCGAAGATCTGGCACAGGCGATGTCGGCGGAAATGGGCGCCCCCATCGACATGGCCCGCAGCCAGCAGGTGGGCGCCGGATCGTGGCATCTGAAGAACTTCATCCGCGCGGCGAAGGATTTCGCCTTCGAACGCCCCCTGGGCGATCACGCCCCCAATGACCGCATCATCTATGAGGCCGTGGGCGTGGCTGCCCTCATCACCCCGTGGAACTGGCCGATGAACCAGATCACGCTGAAGGTCGGGGCGGCGGCGGTGGCTGGCTGCACGATGGTGCTCAAGCCCTCCGAGGAAAGCCCGCTGGACGCGATGATCTTCGCCGAGATGATGCACGACGCCGGCTTCCCGCCGGGGGTGTTCAACCTCGTCAACGGCGACGGCGCTGGTGTGGGCACGCAGCTTTCCGGCCACCCGGATGTGGACATGGTCAGCTTCACCGGCTCCACCCGCGCCGGGCGGCTGATTTCGATCAACGCGGCGGAAACGCTCAAGAAGGTCCACCTGGAACTGGGTGGCAAGGGCGCCAACGTGATCTTCGAGGACGCCGACGAAAAGGCGGTGAAACGCGGCGTGCTGCACATGATGAACAACACCGGCCAGTCCTGCAACGCACCGTCGCGCATGCTGGTCCAGCGCGGCATCTACGACCAGGCCGTGGAAACCGCCGCCGCGGTGGCGAATTCGGTGAAGGTCGGCAACGCGCATGAGGAAGGCCGCCATATCGGCCCGGTCGTCAATGCGACCCAGTGGCAGAAGATCCAGGACCTGATCCAGACCGGCATCGACGAAGGGGCGCGCCTGGTGGCGGGCGGGACCGGCCGCCCCGAAGGCCTCAACAAGGGCTATTTCGTACGCCCCACCGTGTTCGCGGATGTCACCAACGACATGACCATCGCGCGCGAGGAAATCTTCGGCCCGGTGCTCTGCATCATCCCCTTCGACAGCGAAGAAGAGGCCATCGAGATCGCCAACGACACCCCCTACGGCCTGACCAACTACGTCCAGACCGGTGACGCTGCCCGTGCCAACCGCATGGCCCGCGCGCTGCGCTCGGGCATGGTGGAGATGAACGGCCAGCCGCGCGCCGCCGGCTCCCCTTTCGGCGGGATGAAACAGTCCGGCAACGGCCGCGAAGGCGGCATCTTCGGCATCGAGGACTTCCTGGAAATCAAGGCCGTCAGCGGCTGGACACCGGAATGACGCAGCCCCCACCGGCCGCACGCTTTCAGGACCATGTCCTTCATCTTGCCTGAAATACTCCGGGGGTGCGGGGGCAGAGCCCCCGCCTCCAGCCGCGCCACCGGCACAGAAAGCCGGTTTCCGCCCCCATGATCATCACCCGCCTTCACGGTCGCCTCGGCAACCAGATGTTCCAATACGCCGCCGCCCGCGGCCTGGCGGCGCGGTTGGGGGCGCAGGTGGCACTGGATGCCCGCGCTGCAACCCGCCGCGGCGAGGGTGTCCTGACACGGGTGTTCGAGTTGCCGCTTGCCGACCCGCCCGCCTTGCCGCCGGCACGCCACGATTCGCTTCTGCGTTACGGGCTGTGGCGGCTGTTCGGTTCGAACCCGAAATTCCGCCGCGAACGCGGCCTCGGCTACAACCCCGCAATCGAAACCTGGGGCGACAACTCCTATCTGCACGGCTACTGGCAGTCCGAAAGATACTTCTCTCACATCGCCGACGAAATCCGCCGCGATTTCACCTTTCCCCCCATCCGCGATCCGCGCAACGCCGAGATGGCGGCGCGGATCGGTGAAACCCTGTCGGTTTCACTCCATGTTCGGCGGGGCGATTACGTGGCATTGGCGGCGCATGTGCTCTGCGACCAGGCCTATTACGATGCCGCTCTCGCGCGGGTGCTCGACGGGCTGGGCGGGCGCCCGACCGTGTTCGTCTTTTCCGACGATCCCGACTGGGCAAGAAAGAACCTCGCTTTGCCCTGCGAAAAGGTCGTGGTCGATTTCAATGAGGGGGCGGCCGATTTCGAAGACATGCGCCTGATGTCGCTGTGCCTCCACCATGTCATCGCCAATTCCTCCTTTTCATGGTGGGGCGCATGGCTGAACCCGAATGCGGACAAACGCGTGGCCGCGCCCGCGCACTGGTTCGGAAACCCGAAGCTGCACAACCCCGACATCCTGCCCGCCGGCTGGATCAGGATCGACGTCTGAGAGCCCTCAGAACGGCGCCGCCACCCGAAAGCGCATTCCGATCCCGCCCTCGGGATGGCGCAGGCGCAACTCCTCGGAATGCAGCATGAGGCGGGGAAAGTCCCGTGCCGGGCCCTTGGCGTAGAACGGGTCGCCCAGAATCGGATGCCCCAGCGCCTGCATGTGTACCCGCAACTGATGGCTGCGCCCTGTTCGCGGGCGCAGGCGGACGCGGGTGGTGTCGCCTTCATGCCGCAGCACCTGCCATTCGGTCAGCGCCGGACGCCCGGTTTCATGACACACCTTTTGGCGCGGGCGGTTCGGCCAGTCCACGATCAGAGGCAGATCGACCTCGCCCCGTTTCGGCTCCAGCCGGCCCCAGAGCCGCGCCACATAGACCTTTTTCACCTGGCGCTTTTCGAATTGCAGGCCCAGGTGGCGCTGGGCGTGCGGCGTCAGGGCAAAGACCATCACCCCCGAGGTATCCCGGTCCAGCCGGTGAACCACAAGCGCCTGCGGAAATATCGCCTGCACCCGCGTCAGCAGGCAGTCGGCCAGATGTGCGCCCTTGCCCGGTACGCTGAGCAGTCCCGATGGCTTGTTCACCACGACCAGCTGCGAATCCTCGTGCAGGATCTCGACCGGATCCGCGGGCGGGGCATAGATGGCATCATCCGTCATGGCGCTTCCCTAACCGCCGGGCCGGCTGCCGGCAAGTTCCCCGCCACCGGTGGGGCCGCCCGTCACGCATTTGCGCCATGGCCGTGAAACGCGAAGGCCCCGGCAAATGCCGGGGCCCTGCAAGTTCCGGAAAGCGGCCGGTCAGCCGGCCTTTTCCTCTTTCTTCTCGCGGGCGATTTCCTGCCCGGTCTCCTGATCAACGACCTTCATCGACAGGCGCACCTTTCCGCGATCGTCGAAGCCCAGCAGCTTCACCCAGACCTCCTGGCCCTCTTTCAGCACGTCCGAGGGATGGTTCAGGCGGCGGTTCTCGATCTGGCTGACATGGACCAGCCCGTCGCGCTTGCCGAAGAAGTTCACGAAGGCGCCGAAATCCACGATCTTGACCACCGTGCCGCGGTAGATTTCCCCGACCTCGGGTTCGGCCACGATCGCGTGGATCATGTCATGGGCCTTCTGGATGGCTTCGGCATTGGGGCTGGCGATCTTGATCGTGCCGTCGTCGTTGATGTCCACCTTGGCGCCCGAGGTTTCCACGATCTCGCGGATCACCTTGCCGCCCGAGCCGATCACCTCGCGGATCTTGTCGGTGGGGATCTGCATGGTCTCGATTCTCGGCGCATGGATCGAGAATTCACCCACGCCGGAAAGCGCCTTGCTCATCTCGTTCAGGATGTGCAGCCGGCCGGCCTTGGCCTGATCCAGCGCCTTTTCCATGATCTCCCGCGTGATGCCGGCAACCTTGATGTCCATCTGCAGCGAGGTGATGCCCTTTTCGGTCCCGGCAACCTTGAAGTCCATGTCGCCCAGGTGATCCTCGTCGCCCAGGATGTCGGTCAGAACCGCGTATGAGCCGTCTTCCTCCAGGATCAGCCCCATGGCGACGCCGGCCACCGGGGCCTTCAGCGGCACACCCGCATCCATCATCGACAGCGACGATCCGCACACCGTGGCCATCGAGGACGACCCGTTCGATTCGGTGATCTCGGACACCAGCCGGATGGTGTAGGGGAATTCCGTCGGCGCCGGCAGAACCGCCTGAAGCGCCCGCCAGGCCAGCTTGCCATGGCCGATCTCGCGCCGGCCCGGAGGTCCGACCCGGCCCACCTCGCCCACCGAATAGGGCGGGAAGTTGTAGTGCAGCAGGAAGTTCGACTTGAAGGTGCCATGCAGAGCATCGACGAACTGTTCGTCGTCGCCGGTGCCCAGCGTGGTGACCACCAGCGCCTGGGTTTCCCCGCGGGTGAACAGGGCCGAGCCATGGGTGCGCGGCAGCAGGCCGGTTTCGGCCATGATCGGGCGCACCTGATCCAGCGCCCGGCCGTCGATACGGCGCCCGTTCTTCACCACGTCGCCACGCAGCACCGTGCTTTCCAGCTTCTTGATTGCCGCGTCAAGGTTGGGATCGGCCTGCTGTTCCTCGCTCAGCGCGGCCTTGATGGCCTCGCGCGCGGCGGCGACGGCGCTGACGCGCTCCTGCTTGTCGGTGACGGCATAGGCCGACCGCATCTTCTCTTCGCCGACGGCCTTCACCGCGGCCAGCAGTTCGGAATAATCCGGCGGGGTGAAGTCGAACGGCTCGTTCGCCGCCTCTTCGGCCAGTGCGATGATCAGGTCGATCACGGGCTGGATCTGCTCATGCGCGAAGGTCACGGCGCCCAGCATTTCGGCCTCGGACAGCTCGTAGGCCTCCGATTCCACCATCATCACCGCATCGCGGGTCCCCGCGACCACCAGGTCGAGGCGCTGTTCGGGGTTGAGGCGCAACTCGTGCATGTCGTCCACGGTGGGGTTGAGCACGTATTCGCCATCCACATAGCCGACGCGGCAGCCGGCGATCGGCCCCATGAAGGGCACGCCCGACAGGGTCAGGGCGGCAGAGGCGGCGATCATCGCCACGATGTCGGGGTCGTTGACCAGATCGTGGCTGAGCACCGTGCACATCACCAGCACTTCGTGCTTGAAGCCGGGGACGAAGAGCGGGCGGATCGGCCGGTCGATCAGGCGCGCGGTCAGCGTCTCCTTTTCGGTCGGGCGCGCCTCGCGCTTGAAGAAGCCGCCCGGCACCTTGCCGGCGGCATAGTATTTTTCCTGGTAGTGGACGGTCAGGGGAAAGAAGTCCTGACCCGGCTTTTCCTCTTTCGCGAAGGTCACGTTGGCCATGACCGTGGTTTCGCCAAGGGTGGCGATGACGGAGCCATCCGCCTGACGGGCAACCTTGCCCGTTTCCAATGTGAGGGTTTCTTCCCCCCACTGCATCGATTTTTTCGTTACGTCGAACATCACGTTTCCTATCCTGGCGCGGCGGGGCGTATCCCCTGGCGCCGTTTTCATGCGGGCCCCATGCCCGCGACCTCTGGTTTACCTTGTCCCGAACGCGCGGCAAGGCCCGACCGCGCGTTCCATCGGATGAAGTGAAAACCGCGCCCGGCGGGGGCGCGGTCTTCCATGTTCAGCGGCGCAGGCCCAGACGCGAAATCAGCGACCGATAGCGCGCTTCGTCCTTTGCCTTGAGGTAGTCAAGCAGCTTGCGCCGCTGCGCGACCATCTTCAGCAGGCCGCGACGGCCATGATTGTCCTTCTTGTGGACCTTGAAGTGCTCGGTCAGCGTGGCAATCCGCGAGGTGAGGATGGCGACCTGGACCTCGGGCGAACCGGTGTCGCCCTCCCTGGTCGCGAATTCCTTCATCACGCGGGCCTTTTCCTCGGCAGTGATCGACATCGGGGTCTCCTTCATGGGTTGGGGTGAATGGCGCAGGCCGGGATGTCGTCCAGCACAGGCCCGTGGAGATATGTCCGCGCCGAACCGCCCCGTTGCGAGGCGATTCCAACGCAGATGCGCGCGTATAGGCGCATTTTGCGGAAATGGCAAAGGGTATTCGGTATCGCGCGCCTCAACCGGGTGGATCATTCGGCGGCAAGGGGGGTCGGAAGTGACGCTGCATCGATCACAACGATGTCATCTGCCGAGATCGCGGCCCCGGATTCGACCGCCGCCACATGGGTGCCATCGACAAAGACATGGCTGACCGAGGGATTCTCCGCATCGGGCCGGATATCGACCTCGGGATCGGGGTGTGCGGTCAGATCCCATGCCACCAGAAGCTGGTCCTCGGACGGGTCGAAATCGATCAGCCCCACCGCCGTCTCGCCTTCGGCCAGCGCGCCAAGGATGATCGAATCGGCCCCGGTGCCGCCGGTCACAATGTCGCCGGCCCCGGCAAGGATCACGTCATCGCCCTGCCCGCCGTTGAGGAAGTCGGCGGCTTTGTCGCCGGCACCGTCGATCGTGTCGTTCCCGGTTCCGCCGAACAGGGAATCACCGCCCTGTCCGCCGGTCAGGGCGTCGTCGCCGTCATTGCCATGCAGGGCGTCGGCTCCGCCGCCGCCCGTGATCGCATCGTCCCCCTGTCCGCCATGGATCGTATCGTCGCCATCCTGACCGTCGATCCGGTCATCGTCGAGATTGCCGAAGATCAGGTCGTCGTCGTCCCCGCCTTCGAGGATGTCGCCGCCGGACCCACCGTCGATCCGGTCGCTGCCGTCACCGCCACTGATGCTGTCGTCGCCCTTGGCGCCATACAGGTCGTCATCTCCGCCGCCGCCGGAGACCGTGTCGTCGTCACCATAGCCGTTGACCTGATCGTTGCCGTCCCCGCCCGCAAGCATGTCGGCGCCGTCGGATCCGGGCAGAATGAGGCCGTCGCCTTCCGACCCCTCGGGATCGGGCGCGTCCGCGCCCGAGTGATCGCCTGTGCCGTCCCCAATGTCTTCCCCGGCACCATCCCCGGCATTGCCCGCCATGTCGGGTGCGCTGCCCGAATCATCTTCGTCAGACAGCGGGTCCGCCCCGCCGTCCAGCAGAATGGCGCCGCTGACGGCCATCAGGCCCAGGAGACCGGCCAGAAAGAGCATCGCGCGATCCTCGCAAAGATTGCGTCGTTAGGCGGTAATTCAACCATTCCGGTGCGATCCGGTCAAACATGATATGCCGGCGTGGTTAACGGAGACTTCACTCCATCCATGGCGCCGGCTGTTCCCGGTAGCTGATGTACAGGGGATGCCGGGGGTGTCCTGCCTTGGTCAGGCCCAGGTGGAACAGTCGGGCGCCGGCTGCCCGCAGCATCACTTCGACCCGTTCGCCGCGGCCCAGATGCGCTCCGTGACTGCCCCAGGCGGCAATGATCCGGTCGGCCCAGTCCGCGCCCTTCAGGATCGCGGCGTCGTTGTCCGGTCCCACCGGGTCGGCGGCGGCGCGCAGTTCGCGCGGGTCGGTGGCGCGCCAGGCAAAGATGTTGGTGACGCGAAATGCGCCGAAGCCAAGCGCACGGGCGCGGCGCTCGCAGCGCTCCACGGTGGGATCGTTGCGGATCTCGGTCGCGGTAGAGGGGTTGAGCATCACGAACATCACCCGCCCGCCTTGCGGGTTCCACACCCGCGTCAGGCTGTAGCGATAGCGTTCGCAGTCGGAATAGACGGCCGATGACGGCGCGTCACCCTTGAGGAAACACCGTTCGATCATGGCTCGGTTGTGCCTGCCCGGGGGTGGCTGTGCAACCGCCATGCCGTTTCGGCAGTGGAAACCACCCCGTCCCTGCGGGTTCACGGGCAGGCGTGCGCGAAGAATCGCCCGACGACCCGGCTCGCCTGCCCGCCTAGTGGTTGAACACTCGCGTGGGGTGAAGTTCGCCCGCCTTGTAGATGCCCACCGCGACCGCCTTGCCGCCCAGAGAGGCCCAGCACTCGTCGCCATACTCGACATCCGCCGACAGCACCATGCCGGGGTTGCCGTGGCGCAGCCGGGCGGCCCCCTCGGGGGTGCAGCGCAGCTCGGGCAGTTCGGCAAGCCCGGCCTCCAGCGGCAGCAGGTGCTCGTCCAGTTCTGGCGTGCGGGCCAGGCGCTCGACCTCGTCGATGCTCAGCGCGGCTTCGGTTGAGAAGGGTCCGGCCCAGAGCCGGCGCAGCGCCGTCACATGGCCGTAGCAGCCCAGAACCTCGCCCAGGTCGCGGGCGATGGAGCGCACA
>JALTNO010000044.1 GCA_027000645.1 Paracoccaceae bacterium
GCCCGGGCCGCTTCCATGTCGGGCAGGCTCAGCGCACCGGCCAGCACCGCCGTCTCCAGCCAGCGCTCCCAGACGGGGCGGCAGAGCTGATGGGCAATCACCCCGTGCTGCAGCTGGCTGAAGCGGCGACGGAACTCGACGAGCTCGGCGCGCAAGGACGAATAGTTGGCCTGCCGCACATCGCCGGTGACCAGGTGATAGGGCAGCCCCAGCGAGGCCGCGATCGCCAGCAGCGTGCGATACTGGAACGCCTCGTAGCCGCCACCGACGTCGGCGGGGTTCGAGAAGGTCACGTCCTCGCCCGGCAGCAGCACCTGCAATGTCCCGGGCTCGAGGCTGGCAATGCCCGTGCCGTCCTCCGCATCCTCCACCGCGCCCATCAACTGCTCTTCGGGCGCGGCCTTTGTGATGAAGCCCGCGAACATCGCCGCGGTCTTCTTCCGGTCGAGCTCGGCATCGTCGTACTGGTCGAGCAGGAACAACCGCACCATGGCCGGGGCCACATGCGGCAGGCCCCGGATCTGGCCGGCATCGAGCGGCCGGTAGATGTGCAGCACGTCGGCAGCCGGAACGCGCACCGTCTCCGGGATCGTGTCTCCCCTGTCGGTACTGTCGCCCGGATGCCGCCGGCGGAAGTGATAGGCCACGCGCCGCCCGATCCGGTCGAACTCGATGCCGCAGCGGATCGCGTTGCCGTTGGGGGCCGTCTCGGTCTTGTCGAAGGGCAGCATCTCCGATTGCAGCAGTTGGCATTGCAGCGGCACAAGCAAGCCGTCCTCGGGCCGGCGGGGGCGCAGCCGCACGAAGCATTCCCCGGCGACGAACATCTCGCGGGCCACCATCGCCTGCAGACCGTAGAAGTCGGTGAGCCCGTCGGCATCGGCCTCGTCGGTCCAGGCCAGCCACAGGCGTTGCAGCTTGTCGCGCAGTTCGCCGTCCTCCAGCAGCGACGAGGGCTTGATCCCGTCGCCTACCAGGTTCGCGGCGAAGGCTTCGCAGGCGTTCGCCGCATAGCCATTGGTGACCACCAGTTCCCGCGAGCGCGCCAGCAGACGCGGGCCGCCGGCCGAGACAAGTGAGTTGATGTTTTCCAAGGGCGGCTGCCAGCCGCGCAACCGGCGCCTTGCCATGGCGCCCTCGAGGCGGGCCCGCACCGCACTGGGGCCGCCGGTCCTGTGGCGGCGCAAGGTATTGAAGAGGCCCATCGCTTACAGTCCCTTGGTCGTGGTCACGCGGACCTGACGGATCACCCGCCGACCCTCGGCCGCGGCGATCTCGCGCTCCAGCGCCTCGATGGCCCGGTCGATCTCGGCAAGGCTGCGATACTCCACCGTCTTGCCCTCGTATGTGACCCGGGCAACGCCCGAGGCGCGCGCGGCCAGGAGCGCCTCACGGCGGGTTTGCAGGTCCGTCAGTGTTGGCATGTGTACTTCCCTCTACGCCATTGACACAGCCCGGGACATTCTCCAGACCATAGCTGTCTGTCACAGGGGGCACGGGTCATGAGCGACGCGTTCAGAAGCATCGAACGGGGGCTGAAGGAAGCCATAGCCCACGCACGTGGCAAAGGCCCCGCCACCATTCACGAGATCGAGGTGCCCGAGCCGGACGTCCGCGCAATCCGCGCGCGCACCGGCCTGTCGCAGGCGGCGTTTGCCCGCAGCATCGGGGTTGCCAAGGGCACGCTGCTGAACTGGGAGCAGCGCCGTCGCCGCCCCGAAGGCCCGGCGCGCGTCCTGCTGGCCCTGATCGACAAGGACCCCCAGATCGTCCAGAAGACCCTGCAAGGCTGATCACCCCATGTAATTCGAGCGCACGGTCCGTCGCCGGCGCGGTGCCGGGCGCTCGAATTACAT
>JALTNO010000045.1 GCA_027000645.1 Paracoccaceae bacterium
CCGGGGCAGAGGCGCTGCGCGAGGCGGTGGCGCGGCTGCGCGCGGCCGGGGTCGAGGAGCCCGCGCGCGATGCCCGCATCCTGCTGGCCCATGCGCTGGAGGTCGATCGCGGCCGGCTGACGCTGGTGCTTCCCGAGGAACTGCCCGCCGGGGCCCGGGCCCGCCTCGAGGCCGCCATTGCCGCCCGCGCCGCCCGCCAGCCGGTGGCGCAGATCACCGGGCGGCGGGCCTTCTTCGGGCGCAACTTCAAGGTCACTCGGCAAGTGCTTGACCCAAGGCCGGAAACCGAGGTTCTCGTCCGTGCCTGTCTCGATCTGCCCTTCGAAAGCCTGCTCGATCTGGGCACCGGGCCGGGCTGCATCCTGCTCAGCCTGCTGGCCGAGCGCCCTCAGGCGCGCGGGCTGGGCGTGGATGCCTCGGAGGCTGCGCTGGAAGTGGCGCGCGAAAACGCCCGCGTCCTGGGGCTGGAGGGGCGTGCGCATTTCCTCCTTTCCGACTGGTTCGAGGCGGTCGAGGGGCGTTTTGACCTGATCGTCTCCAACCCGCCCTATGTTTCCGCGGCCGAAATGCAGGCGCTGGCCCCGGAGGTCCGCGCGTGGGAGCCGTCCGAGGCGCTCACCCCCGGTGGCGACGGGCTGGCAGCCTACCGCGCCATCATTCCCCGTGCGCCGGCCCATCTGCGCCCCGGTGGCTGGCTCGCGGTGGAGATTGGCGCACGCCAAGGCGCGGAGGTCTCGGCCCTCTTTCGGCAGGCGGGCCTTGAGGATGTCCGCACGCTTCCCGATCTCGATGGCCGTGACAGGGTGGTGATGGGTCACATGCCCGGCAACAGATGAGCCCGGCTGCGGCAATTGTTCCTCACTCGGCCTCTTTTTGCCGAAACCCGATGATTTCATCTTGTTTTTCAGCCCCTGTCGTGTTTACTCGAAGACAGCGACGGCGGCTGGATTGGTTTCCCCCCTCGCTGAATGCCTAACATCCGCAGGAACCCAGGTTAAGGCGCCGCCGCACAACCATGCGGCAGAGGTTCAGGCAAAAAGCCACAAGGCCGGAAAAGAAAACGCATGAGATCTTCCAAGTCACGATCGCGGTCGAAGGGTAGCCGCAACCGTTCCGTCGGCAATATTGTCAACCGTGTGTTCGACAGTTCAGGGCCCGAGGGAAAGGTGCGCGGCACGCCGCAGCAGATCATCGACAAATACACCCAGCTGGCCCGCGACGCGCAGCTGTCGAATGACCGCGTCGCCGCCGAAAACTTCCTCCAGCATGCCGAGCATTACACGCGCCTGCTGGGCGAGGCCATGCGCGAGATGGAAGCCCGCCGCGAGCAGCAGGAGCGTGAGCAGCGCGAACGCCAGCAGGCCCGCGAAGAGCAGCGCCGCGAGCAGCGCAGCCAGCAGCAACAGCCGCCGGCCGAGAAGCCCGAGCCCGCCGTGCCCCCCGCCGCCGAGGTGATCGATCCGATCCCCGAAAGTGACAGCGGGCTGGTGGAAACCCCCGAGGAAAGCCGCACGCGGCGGCGTTCCTCGCGCGGGCGAAAGCCCAGGGCACAGCAGGAGGCTCAGCAGGAGGCGCAGGGCGATGCGCCGGACAATTCCGATGCCCCGGAGGCCCCGGAAGCGGCGGAATAGCCCCCGCCCGCGGGCTCATGCAGGAAATCTGAACGCCGCGCCCGTCGCGGCGTTTTCTTTTGGTGCGACAGGGTGAAAACCCATGCTTCACAATGGGTTGCGCGCCGTCTTGAAAGCTCTGTCACATCGCTGTGCCATCGAGCGCGGGGCGCGGATGCGGCAAGGAAAACGGGGCCCCTTGGGGCCCCGCTCGTTCCTGCCGGCAAGGCCGTGATCAGCCGGC
>JALTNO010000046.1 GCA_027000645.1 Paracoccaceae bacterium
ACCCTGGCCCCCCGCGGGCGGATGGTCGAGAAGTCGTAGCCGATGCCGCCACCCTGCTGCATGGTCAGCGCGGCCTCCTTCAGCATGTCGAAGATGCCGGCCATGCTGTCGGGGATGGTCCCCATGACGAAACAGTTGAACAGCGTCACCTCGCGCCCGGTGCCGGCGCCGGCGGTGATCCGCCCTGCGGGAAGAAAGCGGAAATCCTCGAGCGCCCCGTAGAACCGCCCCTCCCAATCTGCGGGGTCCTTCTCGACCACGGCCAGAGCTCGGGCGATTCGCCGCCAGCTGTCCTCGACCGTCAGGTCCACAGGCGTGCCGTCCTCGTCCTTGAGGCGGTATTTCATGTCCCAGATCTGCTCGGCGATGGGGGCGGTGAATCGGCTCATCTTGCGGCTGCGTCCCGATGTGGATGAAGGGCTCACAACCTAGGCCGAAGGCCGGCGCCGGTCAATGCGCCATTGCCCCCCGGATGTCACAAGGAACCGGGGGGCACGCCACCTCTGGGGCATGGGGCGGGCAGCGGGCGCAGATCTTGTGGTGCCTCGTCATGCACCAGGCCGCACTGCACGCCCCCCTGGCGGTCACGCGCCTCAGTTGTCATGCCCGGTGGGGCCGGCATCTCCCTCGGGGTGCTCCTCGACCTCCTCGTGCGGCGCCCCCTCCTTTTCCTCGCCCTCGTCGCCATGCATCAGCTCCTCGATGTCATGGGGGATGTCGGCCTGGCTGAACTTCTTCTGCTCGTCCTCGTCATGCAGGAAGGCGATGATCGCCGCCAGTTCCTCGCCGTTCAGATCGATCTGGCTGCCCAGCTCCTCTTCCTGCATCGCCACCATCGCCGCCGCGCCCCGCCACATCCGGGCGGCGAACTCGAAGGCGTTCATGGTCTCGTCCATGTATTCGGAGGCGAATTCAGGCGCGTCCACGCCGCCGATGCCGTTGACGGAATGGCACACCACGCAGCCCTTGGCGGCAAACAGCTTGCGGCCCTTTTCCGGGTCGAAGGAAGGAATGACCAGCCCGTTCTCCAGAAGGAATCCCGACCGCGACATCTGGTCGGAAATCTGCGGCTCGTGGGTCTCGCCGTCGCTTGCATAGGCTGCGCTGCCGGCAAGGGCGGCGGCAAGAACGGCACCGGTCAGACCTGAACGATTGAACATGGTGGCCTCCATCAAGGGATTGTTTCGACAAGAGAAGACCGGATCCCCAACCCCTCCGGCCCGGCCGTTCCCGGTTGCGAGCCTACCCCCGTCCCACCGGAAGGACCATCACGGAGTGCTCACATTCCCGTTATCGCGCCCGGCGATTGCCAAGCCCGCCCCATCCCCTATGCTGGAGCCCGAGCAAACGCGCCACGGGCACGTCAGGGAGGCGGAATTGAGCGGCACGGTCCACCTGGTGAAACTCTGCGTCGGCATCGAGTCGGTGGAACATCTCGAAGCCCACCGCGCCCGGATGCGCCGCGAAGGCGACGACACGCCGCCGCGCCACGTCACCCGCATGTGGCCCAAACGCAGCGCCGAGCTGCTGGCCGGAGGCTCGCTCTACTGGGTGATCCGCGGCGCCATCCTGTGCCGCCAGCGCATCCTGCGACTGGAAGAGGTGACCGGCCAGGACGGCATCCGCCGTTGCGGCATCGTGCTCGACCCGAAGATCCACCGCACCCGCGCCCTGCAGCGGCGCCCGTTCCAGGGCTGGCGCTACCTCGCGCCGGAAGACGCCCCGCCCGACCTTCCCGAAAACCGCGACCGCGACGACCCGATCCCGGAGCGGCTCAACCGCGCCCTGGCCGAAATCGGCGTGCTCTGACCCCGCCTGCCGATCCTCCCGGGCGCCGCTGCAGGGCGCGGGTG
>JALTNO010000047.1 GCA_027000645.1 Paracoccaceae bacterium
ACGGGGGGGCGCCGAAGAAGGTGATCGTCGTCCCCGGCCGGATCGTCAATGTCGTGGTCTGATCGCAGAACCTTCCTGATGATGCTGCCGGCGGTGCTGGCCGGCTGCGGCTTTGCTCCGGTCTACGGGCCGGGGGGGACCGGGTCGGCCCTTCGGGGCAAGGTCGGGGTCGATGCTCCGGAAACCGACGACGCCTATGTTCTGGTGCGCGAACTCGAAGATCGCCTCGGCCGCGCGCCGATGCCGGAATACAGCCTGTCCTACAAGCTGCTCACGCGCGTGCAGGGGCAGGCGGTCACCGCCGCCAACGAAACCACCCGCTATGCCATCCTCGGCCGCGCCGACTACAGCCTGACCCGCATCTCGGATGGTCGGATTGTGGCCAGCGGCAGCGTGGACAACTTCACCGGCTATTCCGCCACCGGAACCACGGTGGAAACGCTGGCCGCCGAACGCGACGCGCGCCGGCGGCTGATGGTGATGCTTGCCGACGGGATCGCTGCGGCGCTCTTTGCCACGGCGGACGTGGCGGCATGAAGCTGTCCGCGCGCGAGGCCGAGGCCTGCTTTGCCCGGCCCGACCCGGACAAGGCCGGCATCCTGATCTACGGCGCCGACCCCATGCGGGTGGCGCATCGGCGCCAGCAATACCTTGCCGCGCTTCTGGGCGAGGGGGCCGAGGAGGAAATGCGCCTGACCCGGATGCAGGGGGCGGCCCTGCGCTCGGACCGGGCGGCGCTGCTGGATGCGGTCAAGGCGGTGGGCTTCTTCCCCGGCCCGCGCGCGGTGTTCGTGGAAGAGGCCTCGGACGCGGCCGAACCGGCCATCCGCGCCGCGCTGGAGGACTGGGCGCGGGGGGATGCCCAGATCGTGGTGACCGCGGGCCAGCTTGGCAAGGGATCGAAGCTGCGCAAGCTGTTCGAGGCCCATCCCGGTGTCTGGGCCATCGGCCTTTACGACGACCCGCCCTCGCGCGGCGAGGTCGCGCGCGCGCTGGCCGCGGCCGGCATCCGTGATCCGTCGCCCGATGGGCTTGCGATGCTTGGCGCACTGGCGGCCGAGCTTGGCCCCGGCGACTTCGCGCAGCTGCTGGAAAAGGTCGCGCTCTACAAGCTGGGCGACGACACCCCGCTGGGCCCCGAAGACATCGCCGCCTGCGCCCCGCAATCGACCGAGGCCGCCCTGGACGACCTGCTGCACGCGGTGGCCGAGGGGCGGGTGGGCGAGATCGGTCCGCTGCTGCGCAGGCTGCAGGCACAGGGGACGGGCGCGGTGGCGCTGTGCATCGGTGCGACCCGGCATTTCCGCACGCTTTACGCCGCTGCCTCGGACCCCGGCGGCCCGGCGGCGGGGGTGGCGCGGTTGCGCCCGCCTGTCTTCGGCGCCCGCCGCGACCGGCTGCGGCGCCAGGCCGAGCACTGGGGTGCCGCCCGGCTGGAACAGGCCCTGTCGATCCTCACCGATACCGATCTGGCCCTGCGCTCGGCCGGACAGACCGCCCCGGCCATGGCACTTGCCGAACGGGCCCTGATCCGGCTGGCGATGCTGGGCCGGCCGCGCTGACGCAACGGCCGGCACGGCAGGGCCCTTGACCCCGGCCCGGCCAGCGGTGAAGGCTGCCCCGAGGCGAAACCCGAACCGGGCAGGAGGACCCATGTACAAAGTCTATGGATCGGCGAAAAGCCGGGCGTTCCGCGTGTTGTGGATGCTGGAAGAGATCGGCGAGCCGTATGAACATGTGGATGTCGGCCCGCACAGCGCGGAAATCCTGGCCCGCAACCCCTCGGGCAAGGTGCCGGTGCTTGAGGTGGAGGGCACCGCGCTGACCGATTCGACGGCGATCCTGACCTGGCTTGCCGACCGTCACGGAAAGCTGACCTGGCCCGCCGGCACGCTGGAACGCGCCCGCCAGGATGCCGCCCTGCACTGCATCCTGGACGAAATCGATGCGGTGCTGTGGACCGCCGCCCGGCACAGCTTCGTCCTGCCGAAGGACCGCCGCGTGCCCGAGGTCGCGGACAGCCTGAAATGGGAGTTTTCCCGCAATCTCGACCGGCTGGACAAGGGGTTCGAGGGCCCCTTCCTGATGGGCGAGAAGATGACACTTGCCGATATCGTCCTAGTTCACTGCCTGAACTGGGCCCGAGCGGCGGGCTTTCCGGTCGAAGGCGAAAACCTGCCGGCCTATGGCAAGCGGCTGCGCGCGCGCGAGGCGTTCCGCCGGGTGGCGGCGCTTGTTCCGCGGTGAGTCCCGCTCGGCCTTTCCCCGGTGACCCGGCCGGTTGCAGCTGACGGCTCAGCCCCGCACAAGGGCATGGCCGGCCGCCGCCCGGCCCGCCCAGCGCCCGGTGGCAAGGCAGGCGGTCAGCAGGTAGCCGCCGGTCGGGGCCTCCCAGTCCAGCATTTCTCCGGCACAGAACAGCCCCGGAACGGCCGTCAGCATCAATCCCTCGTCCAGCGCCGTGCGGGCAACGCCCCCGGCGGTCGAGATGGCCTCGTCCAGCGGGCGCAGGCCGGCATGGGCGATGGGCAGCGCCTTGATCCGCGCCGCCAGCGCCACCGGATCGGCGGGCAGGGGGCGGGTGAACTCCATCAGCAGCGCCATGCGCGCGGGGTCCAGTTTCACCGCCTTGCGCAGAAAGCTTGACCAGCTGGCCTTGCCGCGCGGGCGCGACAGGCGCGCGACGAGGCGGGCCTCGGGCAGGTCCGGGACAAGGTCCAGCAGCAGCGGGTGGCCTTCGCGCACCCCGCGGCAGACGGCATAGATCCCGCCGCCTTCGAGCCCGCGCTGCGATATCACCGCCTCGCCCCGCGATGCGAACGGGCCGGCGCGGAACCGCACGCCCTTGATCGGGCGGCCGAAATGGCGGGCCATGTGCCCCGACCAGTCCACCGAGATCCCGGCATTGGCGGGCGCGAAGGGCGCGAGTTTCACCCCCCGCGCGCGCAGGATCGGCGCCCAGGCCCCGTCCGAGCCCAGCCGCGACCAGCTTGCCCCTCCCAGCGCCAGAACCGCGGCGGCGGGGCGCAGGGTCCGGGGGCCCTCGGGGGTGTCGAAGCGCAGCGCCCGGCCCTCAAGCCCCACCCAGCGCCAGCGGGTCCGCAGGGTCACGCCCAGCCCGCCCAGTTCGGCCAGCCACGCCCGCAGCAGCGGCGAGGCCTTCATCACCCGCGGAAACACCCGGCCGGTCGAGCCCGCGAACAGCTCCTGCCCCAGCGCCCGGGCCCAGGCCTGCACCGCCACGGGGCCGAATTCGGCGATCATCGGGCGCAGCCAGTCGGCGGCCTCTCCATAGGCCTGCATGAAGCGGTCGAAGGGTTCGGCCCTGGTCAGGTTCAGCCCCGACTTGCCCGCCATCAGCAGCTTGCGCGCGGGCGAGGGCCTGGCCTCGGCCACGATCACGCTGCAGCCGGCGCGCGCCATCTCGCCCGCGGCCATCAGCCCCGCGGGCCCGGCCCCCACCACCACGGCCAGAGGCTTGTCAGTTTCGCGCCTTTGCGTCACCTTGCAGGCATCCTTTCCGCCGCCGCCGCGCCATGACCGATCCCGTCTGCCCGCTTTGCAACCGGCCGATCCCGCCCGAGGCGGGGCGCAGCCTGCACCATCTTGTCCCCAGGCTGAAGGGCGGCAAGGGCGGGCCGGTGGTTCTGCTGCACGAGATCTGCCACAAGGAGATCCACGCCAGCCTGACCGAGGCGGAGCTGGCGCGCAGCTTTCACAGCATCGAGGCGCTGCGGGCGCATCCGCGGCTGGCGAAGTTCATCGCCTGGGTGCGCAAGCGCCCGCCCGGATTCCGTTCGCGCGTGCCGGGACCGCGGCGTCGGCGCTAGGGGGCGCCGGGTCCTGTCGAAGCCGGTCAGGCGAGACATCCGTCAGCCGCACAGCGCGCGGATTCCCGCCGCCACCTCGGGCCGTGCCGCCAGCGTGTCGGCCACCAGCGCGCGGGCCGTGTCCATCAGCGCATCGGGCTCCACGATCCGGTCGATCAGCCCGAACTCGTAGGCCTCCCGGGCCGTGATCTTCTGCCCGCCCATCAGGATCAGCCGGGTTCGCGCCGGACCTATCAGCGCCGCCATGCGCGCGGGATCAGATGGCTGGGGCAGGAATCCCAGCTTCATTACCGGGTAGAAGATCCGGGCCGCGGGCACCGCGATGCGCAGATCGCAGGCCAGCACCATGCCCAGCGCGCCCCCCGCCGCCGTGCCGTTCAGCGCCGCCACCTTCAGCGCCGGCAGCGCCGCCAGCGCCCCCGAGAGGCGCTCCCACAGCGGCGAGGTCGCCAGCCCCGCCCGCGCCGCGTCCAGATCGGCCCCGGCGCTGAACACCCGGCCCTGGCCGGTCAGGATCAGCGCCCGCGCCGCGCCTGCGCCCTCGGCGATCTCGGCCAGCTCCTCAAGCATCGCGGCGGTCAGGGAATTGGCCTTGTCGGGGCGGTCGATGGTGACGGTCCACAGCCCGCCTTCCTGCTCCAGCCGGATCATGTCAGCCCGATCCGACGGCGGATGCCTTCGTCGCGCAGCGCGATCTCCGCGCCCAGGAATTCGTCGGCATCCGGTCCGCACATCCACAGCAGCGCACGTGCCGGCCAGTCGGGGGGAATGTGGTCTTCCCACGGGATGCGGCTGACCGGGTTGATGCCCGAGGCGGCAATCTCGCGTTGCATCTGCGTGGCGACCGTGCCGGGCGACAGGCCGATGGCGCGGATGCCATTTGCGCGCTCTTCCAGGTCGAGGCAGCGGGTCAGCATCGCCGCACCCGCCTTCGAGGCGCAGTAGTGGCTCCAGGCCTCGACGGGGTTGTGCGCCGCCCCCGAGCTGACGGTCAGGATGGTGCCGCCGCCGGCGGGTTTCATCACCTCCAGCGCCGCCCGCATGCCGTGAAAGACGCCCTTGAGGTTGATGTCGATGGCCCGGCCCCAGCCCTCGGGATCGGCCCGGCCCATGTGCGAGATCGGCTCGATCACGCCGGCATTGTTGATCAGCACGTCCAGCCCGCCAAAGCGTTCCACGGTCGCGGCAACGGCGGCCTCGACCTGGTCGTAACGGCTGACGTCACAGGCCAGCGCAATGGCGCCTTCGCCGATCTCCGCGGCCAGCGCCTCGAGGGCGGAACTGCTGCGCGCCGCCAGCGCCACATTCGCCCCGGCGGCGGCGAATACCCGTGCCGCATCCGCCCCGATGCCCCGGCTGGCGCCGGTGATCAGCACGGTTTTTCCCGTCATGTCCATGAAATCGCCTTTCTTCCCGGTTACCGGCAACAGTGGTAATGCCCGGGCGACGGGCGGTCCAGACCTGCCGGCCCTTGACGCGTGGCCGGGCAAGGCGGACGATACGGGTGCAGTTGAACGGGAAGGGTTCTTTCATGTCATATTCATTCATGCGCGGCTGCTCGGTTGCGCTGCTGGGCGTCTTCGCGGCCCGGGGCGCGCTGGCCGGGGTAACGGCCGAAGACGTCTGGTCGGAGTGGCGCGACTACCTGACGGGCATCGGATACGAGGTCTCGGGCACCGAAACCATGTCGGGCGGGACGCTCACGGTCAGCGACCTTGTCCTCTCCATGACCGTGCCGGACGATGCCGGAGAGATGTCGTTGACCGCGCCGAAGGTCGCGTTTTCGGAGAATGGCGATGGCACGGTCAGTGTCATCCTCCCCGAGTCGCTGCCGGTGCGGTTCCGCGTCACGGACGGCGAAGAGGTGACCGGCGAGATCTCGATTTCGCAGTCCCGGCCCGAAATGGTCGTGTCGGGCGATCCGGGCGACATGACCTACAGCTATGCCACCGCGAAAATGGACATGTCGCTGGCTTCTCTCTCGGTCGATGGCGCCCCGGTTCCGGAAGATGTCATGCGGTTCGACATCTCGATCGCGGACGTGAAGACCGAGTCGCGGGTCCTGATCGGCAAGGCGCGAACCTATTCGCAGACCATGTCGGCCGGATCGGTCAGCTATGACATGGCATTCAGGGATCCCCAGTCCGAGGACGCCGGATCGTTCAGGGGCAACCTGAAGGGAGTGACCTTCGAAGGAACGGGCAAGTTGCCGCTGACGATGGATTCGGACGATTTTCAGGCCCTTCTGGGCGCCGGATTCGGGTTCGACGGAACGTTTTCCTACGCCGAGAGCAGCAGCGAGGTCGCAGCGCGCGGCGATGGCGAGGAATTTTCCTACGCGGGCAGCTCGAAAGGCGGATCGCTGCGGGTCGCGATGGATGCCGGGCGCGCGGCCTACGAGATGTCGCAGAAGGCACCGTCGGTGAACATGCTGTCCAGCGAATTTCCCGTGCCGATCACGATTTCGCTGGCCGAACTCGGCTTTTCTCTCGACATGCCGGTGGTGAAATCCGAAGCCGAACAGCCCTTTTCCTTCGGCGTCACGCTGGCCGAACTCATCTTGCCCGACGTGCTGTGGGGCATTTTCGACCCCGGCGGAACCCTGCCGCGCGACCCGGCGTCCCTGATTGTCGATATCGCCGGCAAGGTGCAGCTGTTTCAGGATCTCCTGGACCCCGAAGCGGCAATGATGATGGAGAAAACCGGAACGCCTCCGGGCCAGGTCACCGCAGTCTCGATCCGCAGGCTGCTGGTCTCGGCGGTCGGGGCGAAACTTTCGGGGACGGGCGACTTCACGCTGGACAACAGCGACCTGAAATCCTTCGGAGGAATGCCGAGGCCCGCCGGCGCGGCCAAGCTGCGCGTGGAAGGCGCCAACGCGCTGATCGACAGGCTGATCCAGATGGGGATCGTCTCTGACGAGGACGCGATGGGCGCGCGCATGATGCTGGGTATGCTCACGGTTCCCGGCGAGGCGCCCGACACCATGAACTCGACCATCGAGATCAACGAACAGGGCCAGATCTTTGCCAACGGGCAGCGGATCAAGTGACGGCCTGACGGGCAACGAACACCGCATCCAGGGGCCGCCCACGCGGCCCTTCGGCGTTTTTCCCGTCGGTCCGGGTCTTGCGGGCGTGGAGGGACGGGGCTAACTCCCTGCTGGAACATCGAAAGGCAACCCAGCAATGACCTTCAGCCCCGAAGACCTGTGCCAGAGCCTTCTGCAGGCGGCCCGCCGGGCCGGCGCCGAGGCCGCCGATGCCCTGGTGGTGCGCGAAAGCGCGGTCTCGGTACAGGTGCGCGCTGCGGCGCTGGAACATGCCGAACGCTCCGAGGCGACCGATCTGGGCCTGCGGGTGCTGATCGGGCGGCGGCAGGCGCTGGTTTCGACCTCGGATTTCAGCCCCGCGACGCTGGACGAGATGGCCGATCGCGCGGTCGCCATGGCGCGCGAGGCCCCCGAGGATCCCCATGCCGGGCTGGCCGCCCCCGAACAGCTGGCCGAAGGCTGGGATCTCGCGGCGCTGGAACTGAGCGACCCCGCGCCCGAGCCGTCTCCGCAGGAGCTGGAGCGCGATGCGCTGGCGGCCGAGGCGGCGGCGCTGGCGGTGGCGGGGGTCGAACAGGTTTCCGAAGCCGATGCCGGCTATGGCGCCCATGACATCCACCTTGCGGCGACGAACGGCTTTTCCGGCGGTTACCGGCGCACCATCCGCTGGACCAGCTGCGTGGCCATCGCCGGGACCGGCTCGGGGATGGAGCGCGACCATGACAGCGACAGCCGCACCTGGCAATCCGACCTGCGCCCCCCCGAAGAGATCGGCGCCACCGCCGGGCGCCGATCTCTTC
>JALTNO010000048.1 GCA_027000645.1 Paracoccaceae bacterium
TGGTGGCGACGATGCGCGCGAACGGTGCCTACGCGGCACTGGTGTCGGGCGGTTTCACCGCCTTTTCCGCGAAGGTGGCCGAGCATCTCGGCTTCGACGAAAACCGCGCCAACACGCTGCTTGTCGAGGGCGGAACCCTGACCGGAAAGGTGCGGCAACCCATTCTCGGGCGGGACGCCAAGGTGCGGGCCCTGGAAGAGATATCGGCCCGGCTCGGGATTTCGGAACGGGACGTGATTGCCGTGGGCGACGGGGCAAATGACCTCGGGATGCTGTCCCGTGCCGGCACCGGTGTCGCCCTTCACGCCAAGCCCTCGGTCGCAGCACAGAGCGAGGTGCGCATCAACCACGGCGACCTGACCGCGCTGCTTTACCTTCAGGGCTACCGGCGCGAGGAATTCGCCGGCGCCTGACCCCCGAACACCGCCGCCTTTCGGCCTGCCGGGCACATCATCGGGAAACATCCGGGCGCCACCGGCTGGCCGCAAACGGACAAGGCGGCCGCCCACGGGGCCCGGCTCTATCCGGCAATCCCGGTGTTCTGGGATCGCTCCGTCTTCACGGGGGGCTCTGCCCCCCGCGCCCCCCGGAGTACTTGATGCGAGATGAAGGGCGAAGGGGAGGGACGATGTCGTCCGCATCCTTCATCTCGCCCGAAATACTCCGGGGGTGAGGCCCGCAGGGCCGAGGGGGCAGCGCCCCCTTTCGGAATGCCGGCGAAACCCGGATCGGAGGTCGGAAATGGCCGGGCCGCGAATATTTCCCACTTCGGCATCGAAGATGCCGCAGGAAGGCAGACGACGATGTTCGCGGGGCCGGGTTCCCCGGCCTTGCAAGGCAATCGGCGGGTGACGTTGTGTCAGTTCGTCCGAAAATGCTTCAAATTGCTCAAAGAACACCCATGATTGTCATGCAAGTTCACGGAGGCGTGGCGGGGAGGGTTGCCGCGCAATCGGATTGGATGACCGGGTCAACCGGCGCGGGGAGGAAAGCTTGGATATTCTGCAGCTGTTCGTCAGCGGCCTGGCCAACGGGTGCGTCTATGGCCTTATCGCACTTGGCTTCGTCCTGATCTACAAGGCGACCGAAGCGGTCAATTTCGCCCAGGGCGACATGATGATGCTGGGCGCCTTCGTCACCATCGGTCTTACCAACGCCCAGTACATGGGGCTGCCCTTCTGGGTGGCGGTGCCGATCTCCATCGCGATCATGGCAGTGCTGGGCTATCTGCTCGACCGTTTCGTGATCCGGCTGATGTTCGGGCAGAGCCAGACGGCAGTGGTGATCCTGACCATCGCGCTGGGCTTCGTGCTGCGCTTCGTCGCCGGACTGATCTGGGGGCACGACCCGCAGACGCTCAGCAACCCCATGGCCGGTCGCGAGGTGCGGCTGGGCGAGCTGGTTCTCGGCATGGAGGACGTGGCGGTGATCGTCGTCACCCTTCTCCTGACCTTCGGGCTGTACGCCTTTTTCGGCCGCACCCGGCTGGGGCTGGCCATGCAGGGCGCCAGCCAGAACCAGCTGGCCGCCTACTACATGGGCATTCCGGTCAAGCGGATCCAGGGGCTGATCTGGGCGCTGGCCGGCGCCGTGGCGGCGGTGGCGGGCATCCTGTTCGCCGCCAAGGGATCGGTCGATCCATCAACCGGGCTGCTGGGCATCAAGGCCTTTGCCGCGGCGGTGATCGGCGGCTTCGGCAGCCTGCCCGGCGCGCTTCTGGGCGGGCTCATCGTCGGCGTGATGGAGCCCTTCGCCGCCCGCTACATCGCCGCCGGCTACAGCCAGATCGCACCCTACGCGCTGCTTCTGGCGGTGCTGATCTTCCGGCCCAGCGGCATTTTCTCGCAAGTGCGCGCAAAGAAGGTCTAGGCCCATGCGGATCGTGTTCAAGACCGACTACATGCAGGACATCCGCCCCTGGAAGGACGGGTATCAACTCGGCCTCTACCTGCTCCTGCTGGGCCTGGCCGTCGCCGCCCCCTGGCTGATCGACACGTTCTACCTGGGCGAGTTGACCAACGTCCTGATCTGGGCGCTGGCCGGGCTGGGCCTGATGGTGCTGACCGGACATACCGGGCAGGCCAGCCTCGGCCATGCCGCCTTCCTGGCGCTGGGCTGCTATGCCAACATCATCCTGATCGAGGCCGGCGTGCCGTTCCTGGCCGCCTTTCCGCTGGCCGGGCTGATCACCGGCGTGATCGGGGCACTGATCGCCGTACCGGCATTGCGCCTGCACGGCATCTACCTGGCGATCTTCACGCTGGCGCTGTCGATCCTTGTCGATGACATCATCGTGCTGACCGAACCCTGGTCAGGGGGGGTAAGCGGAAAATTCGCCCCCCCGATCAATCTGCTCGGACTGGAGATCGACCGCTGGGGTACGCCGGATGCGTTCTACTGGCTGGTGCTGGGCGTCGTGGTCATCGTCACGCTGGGCTACATCAACCTGCTGCGCGCGCCGATGGGACGGTCGTTCATCGCCGTGCGCGATTCGGAGGTTTCCGCCCAGGCCATGGGCGTGGACGTGGCCCGCACCAAGACCATCTCGTTCGGACTGTCCTGCATGGTCACCGGCTGGGCCGGGGCGCTGATGGGGCTTTATGCCGGCGCGTTCAACAACGAAACCTTTTCGGTGGTGATCTCGATCGAGTTGCTGATGATGATCGTGATCGGCGGGCTGGGCTCGATCCACGGGGCCTTCCTGGGGGCGATCGTCATCGGCTTCCTGCCGCAGTTCCTGTCCATCGCCAAGGAATATGCCGGCGCGCTTTTCGGTGGCAGCACGGTCGCCATTCCGGGGCTGGAATTCGGCGTCTTCGGGATGATCCTGATCGTCTTCATCCTGTTCGAGCCGATGGGCCTCTATGGCCGCTGGCTCAAGATCCGCACCTGGTTCGAACTCTTCCCCTTCTACCGCAAGGACATGTTCAAGCGTCAGAAATCCTATCTCAAGACGGAGCGCCTCAGATGAGCCTTCTCGAACTCGACAACGTGACGATCCGGTTCGGCGGGCTGACGGCGGTGGACGGGCTGTCCTTCTCGGTCGACGAAGGCGAGGTCTTCGCCATCGTCGGACCGAACGGGGCAGGCAAGTCCACCGTGTTCAACCTCATTTCGCGTTTCTACGACCCTGACGAGGGCACGATCCGCTTCGACGGGCATGATCTTCTGAAGGTCCGGCCGGCGGGCGTGGCCGCCTACGGCGTTGCCCGCACCTTCCAGAACATCGAGCTGTTCGACCACGCCACCGTTCTGCAGAACCTGCTGGTCGGGCGCCACCGCCACCGGCGGACCAGCCTCCTGTCCGAGATCCTCTTCACCCCTTCGGTGCGCCGGCAGGAACTGGAAAGCCGCGAGAAGGTCGAGGAAATCATCGACTTTCTCGACCTTCAGCCCTACCGGGAAAAGATGATCGCGGGCCTGCCCTACGGCGTGCGAAAGGTGGTCGAGGTGGCCCGTGCGCTGGCCACCGAGCCGAAGCTGCTGCTGCTGGACGAGCCGGCCTCGGGGCTGTCGGTGGAAGAGACCACCGACATGCGCTGGTGGATCGACGACATCCGCCGGCAGATGGGCATTACCGTGCTGATGGTCGAACACGACATGGGGCTGGTGTCGTCCGTGTCCGACCGGGTACTGGCCATGGCCGACGGCGCGCGGCTGGCGCTGGGCACCCCCGAAGAGGTGCAGTCCGACCCGGCGGTGATCGAGGCCTATCTGGGGAAAGCCGCATGAGCGACGCGCTTCTGAAGGTCCGCAACATCGAAAGCTTCTACGGCCCGATCATGGCCATCCGCGGCGTCAGCCTCGACGTGCATGAGGGACAGATCGTGTCGATCCTGGGCGCCAACGGGGCCGGCAAGACCACGCTGATGAAGACGATCAGCGGGGTGATGGACCCGGAGAAGGGCCAGATCGTCTTCGACGGCCGGGAAATCCAGGGGCAGGAGCCGCACCGCGTGGTTCAGGCCGGCATCGTGCATGTGCCCGAAGGGCGCGAGGTGTTCCCGCTGCTGACGGTGGACGAAAACCTCACGCTGGGCGCCTATACGGACATCGACAGGACGCGCATCAACCGGCACCGGGAACTGGTGTTCGACTATTTCCCGGTGCTGGGAGAACGCCGCAACCAGGAGGCGGGAACGCTGTCCGGCGGGCAGCAGCAGATGCTGGCCATCGGGCGCGGGTTGATGGGCAACCCGCGCATCATGCTGCTGGACGAACCCAGTCTCGGCCTGTCGCCGATACTGGTGCAGGAAATCTTCGGCATCCTGAAGCGGCTCAATGCCGAACAGGGCGTGACCATGATGCTGGTGGAACAGAACGCCTCCGCGGCGCTGGAGCTGGCCGACCATGGCTATGTGATGGAGGTGGGCCGTATCGTGATGGACGGCCCGGCCGACGAGCTGATGCAATCCGAGGATATCCGCAACTTCTATCTCGGGGTGCAGGAGGCCGGCGTGCGCGAATCCCGCCGCTGGAAACGCAAGAAGACATGGAGGTGACGGGCATGGACGCACGAACCCCGCCCCCCCCTGCCGAAACGGTCGTCATCAACGGCGTGCGTTTCAATGCCCGGCCGGGCACCCGCCCGGTCACGGTGGACGGCGCCGACACGATCGTGGGCCTGTTCAGGCAGCGCTGCGCCGCACTGGGCGCGCGCACCGCGCACCGGGAAAAGGATCTGGGCATCTGGAAATCCTGGAGCTGGGACGATTACTGGACCCATGCCAGATGGATCGGCATGGGCCTGCGCAAGCTGGGCCTGAAACGCGGCGAGGTGGTCTCGATCCTCTCCGAGGACCGCAAGGAATGGGCCTGGTTCGACCTTGGCATCCAGTCGGTCGGCGGCATCGCCTCGGGCGTCTATACCACCGATTCGGCCAGCCAGCTTGCCTATCTGGTCAATGACAGCGACAGCCGGTTCCTGATCGTCGAGAACGAGGAACAGCTCGACAAGTTCCTGATCGCCGAGGATGAGATGCCGGGGCTTGCCGGCGTGATCATCCTCGATGACGAGGGGCTGCACGATCTCGACCACCCCAAATGCCTGTTTCTGGAGGATCTCTACGAAATCGGCCGCAAGGCGGATGCGGACGAACCCGACGCCTTCGAGGCCGAGATCGACAAGGCCCGCCCCGAGGACGTGGCGCTCCTGATCTACACCTCGGGAACCACCGGCATGCCCAAGGGAGCGATGCTGACCCACGAAAACATCATGGCCGCGATCGAGGCCGGCGCGCATGGCCTGCCCGCCTTCGAGACCGACGAACAACTCTGCTTCCTGCCGCTGTGCCACATCCTCGAACGCGACGTGTCGATCTATTTCCCGCTGGCGGCGAAATGCACGGTGAACTTTGCCGAAAGCCCCGAAACCGTCTTCGCCAACATGCAGGAGGTCAGCCCCCACACCTTCACCGCCGTGCCGCGGGTGTGGGAAAAGATCTTCAGCCGGGTGACGATCCTCAACCAGGAGGCCACGCCTCTGGGCCGCTGGGCCTTCGGCCGGGCGCTGCGGGCGGGACAGGCGAGAGCCGAACACCTGCTGCGGGGCGAGCCGGTGCCGGCGGGCGTGGCCGCGCGCTGGTGGTTGTGGGACCGGCTGGTGCTGCGCAACCTGCGCCGGATGCTGGGCATGGACCGGATGCGCCGGGGCGGCACCGGGGCGGCGCCGATCTCGCCCGAGCTGCTGAAATGGTACTGGTCCATCGGCGTGCCGCTGGTGGAGGGCTACGGGATGACCGAAACCGCCGGCATCGCCACCATCAACACCCCCGAAGACAACCGCATCGGCACCATCGGCCGCCCCGTGGCCGGCGTCGATGTGCGCATCGCCCCCAACGGCGAAATCCAGGTCCGCGGCCTCAACATCTTCAAGGGCTACTGGCGCAGCAACGAAAAGACCGCCGAGACCTTTACCGAGGACGGCTGGCTGAAGACCGGCGACGTGGGCCGCATGGACGAGGACGGCTATGTCACCATCACCGGGCGCATCAAGGACATCATCATCACCGCCGGCGGCAAGAACATCACTCCCGCCGAGATTGAAAGCCGGCTGAAGTTCAGCCACTACATTTCCGATGCCGTCATCATCGGCGACGGGCGCAAGTACCTGACGGCTCTCATCATGATCGACCAGGAGAATGTCGAGAAATTCGCTCAGGACCGGAAGGTGCCGTTTTCCAACTTCGCCTCGCTCTGCGCGGCGAAGGAGGTTCGGGATCTGATCGCCGCCGAGGTCGCCGCGGTGAACCGGGAATTCGCCCGGGTGGAGCAGATCAAGGATTTTCGCTTGATCGACGTGCTGTTGACAGCCGAGGATGAGGAACTGACCGCAACGATGAAACTCAAACGCAACCTTGTCGAGAAGAAGCACAAGCACCTGATCGACGAAATGTATTGAAGAACCGGTTGTTCAAAGGGAGGACGAACATGAAGAACGCAATCAAGGGCCTGGGGCTTGCTACCGCGCTTGCGGCAACGGCATCCACCGCCGGTGCGCAGGTACAGGGCGTGAGCGACGACGAAATCAGAATCGGGGCCGTCAATGACCTGTCGGGCATCTTCGCCGCCGTGGGCGTGCCCGCGACCAAGGGCGCCAATCTCTATTTCGACAAGGTGAATGCCGCCGGCGGCGTGCATGGCCGCAAGATCACCTACATCGTCGAGGACCACGGCTATCAGATGCCGCGGGCGATGCAGGGGTTCAACAAGCTGCTCAACCGCGACAAGGTGTTCGCTATGCTCCAGAACCTCGGCACGCCAATGAACATCGCCGGGTTCAAGCTGCTCGATTCCAAGGGAATTCCGAACGTCGCCCCGCTCTCGGCCGCCCGGCAGATGCTGCAGGAGCCGATGCGCAACAAGTTCACCTCGTTCTCGTCCTATTACGACCAGGCGCGGGTGGGCGTGAAGTACCTTGCCGGCGAATTCGGCGGCAAGGAAGTCTGCACGATGTATCTGCCGACCGATTTCGGCAAGGAGATCCTCGAAGGCACGAAGAAGGGCGCCGAAGAGGCCGGGATCACCTTTGCCGCCGAAACCACGCACAAGCCGGATGAAACCGATTTCGTGGGCTCGCTTTCCAAGCTGAGGGACGCTGGCTGCGACATCGTTTCCATCGCGCTGGGCGTGCGCCAGGCCATTACCGTGGTCGGCACCGCCAAGAAGATGGGGCTGAACGACATGAAGTTCCTCGGCACCTCGGCCAGCTTCCTGACCGTGGTCGCCAAGGTTCCCGGCGGCATCACCGAAGGGTTCTACGCCGCCGCCAGCTGGCAGGATCTGTGGGCGCGTGCGGACGAACCCGCTCCGAAGGCGTTCATCGCCGAGTACAAGGCCAAGTATGGCGAGGATCCGGTCGGCTTTGCCATGCTCGGCTATTCCGCCGCCGACATGATGGTGCGCGGCCTCGAAGCGGCAGGCCCCGACCTGACCCAGGAAAGCTTCATCAAGGGCATGGAATCGCTGGACTACGTCGACGAGTTGGTGGGCAACCGCATCGACTACGGCCCCGACGATCATCAGGGCGCCGATGCGGTCTATGTGAATGTCGTGGAAAACGGCATGTGGAAGAAGGTTCACGAGGAGTGAGCCTGCACATGCGTGCCCGGCCGGTTCGGGCACGCATCCCTGCCCCCGCGCCGGGGCCGGCA
>JALTNO010000049.1 GCA_027000645.1 Paracoccaceae bacterium
TGTCCGGTGAAGAAGGAGGGCACATACATGGCCAGAACATGCCCGGTGACCACCCGGCTGGCATCGGGTACGCCGAAGCCGCAGCCGACCACAGCCAGCGGGGTCGAGGTCATCACCAGGTTCATCAGCGCGTAGGAGACCATCGCCACGATCACCGCCACCGCGATGCGCGGGGTGGTGATGAGTTCCCTGCGCGACCGGCCCCGCGGCGCGCCTTCCGGCGCCGGCGGCAGCCTGGGAATGTCGAGCAGGGTGAACAGAAGGATGCCGCCCAGGTTGAGCCCGATCGAGACAAGATAGACCGGCAGGAACCGCATCACCGTGGCGTCGGGGTTGTCGGTGGTGATCCAGGCCACGATCTGCGGGCCGATGATCGCGGCCAGCAACCCGCCGGCCATGACGTAGGAAATCGCCTTCGGCCGGAAGGACTCGGAGGCGGTATCGGCGGCGGCGAAACGGTAGAAGCCGTGCGCGCTCATGTAGACGCCGGTCAGGTAGGCGCCGACGACGAACAGCCAGAAGTTTTCGATGCTGATGGCCCAGGCCGACACCGCCGCCCCCGCCATGCCGCCCAGCGCGCCCAGCATGAAGCCGGGCTTGCGTCCGATCTTCTGCATCACCGGGCTGAGCCAGGGCGCCGTGGTCATGGACCCGAACACGATCAGCGAAATCGGCAGGGTGGCAAGGCAGGCATTCGGGGCAAGCTGCTGCCCGGCCAGCCCGCCGATGACGAAGACCATGGGCAGCTGCGCCCCCACCAGCGCCTGGGCGGCCACCAGCACGGCGACGTTTCGTTTCGCCTTGCGATCGTCGGCAAGAGGGGCGGTATCGGGAAGGCTGGACATGACGCCTGCCTAGCCGTGAATGTGTTAACATACAAGAGCCCCGCACGGGGCTGTTGCCCGGCCCGCGTGCACAGGGCAGCATGGCGCCGTTGATCGGCCAGGACGGGAGGCCCGCGCGCGCATGAGCGTCGAACGCATCATCGAAACGCCCGATTGCGTGGCCGAAGGCGCGCGCTGGCTGGCCGCGCGCGAGCCGCGCTTTGCCGCAGCGCTGCGCGAAACCGGACCGCCGCCGCTGCGCCGCCGCCCGGACGGGTTCGCGGCACTGCTCGGCGCCATCGTCAGCCAGCAGCTTTCAGTGGCCTCGGCCGATGCGATCTGGGCGCGGATGCAGGCGGCGGGACTGATCCGGCCCGAGGCGATCCTGCAGGCCGGAGACGAGGATCTGCGCCGTGCCGGGCTGAGCCGTCAGAAGATCCGCTATGCGCGGGCGCTGGCCGCGGCGGGAATCGACTTTGCCGCCTTGCGGGAGGCCTCGACTGACGAGGTTCTGCGCATTCTCGTCGCGGTGCCGGGCATCGGCAGCTGGACCGCCGAGATCTACGCCATGTTCAGCCTCGGCCGGGCTGACGTGTTCGCGCCGGGCGACCTGGCGCTGCAGGAATCGGTGCGGCTCCTGTTCGAGCTGCCCGAACGCCCGCGCGAACGCACGCTGCGGCGCATGGCCGAAGACTGGTCGCCGTGGCGGTCGGTTGCGGCCCGGCTGTTGTGGTCCTATTACCGGGTTGCACGAGGCAGGGAAGGGATCAGATGACGCGCGTTTTGAAGGCCGGCCGCAAGGGGCCGCTCTCGGGCACGACCCGCTCGGTCGTGGTTTTCGTTCACGGCTACGGCGCCAACGGGGCCGATCTTCTGGGGCTGGCCGATCCGCTGGGCGAACACCTGCCCGATACGCTGTTTGTGGCACCCGACGCCCCCGAATCGGTCCCCGGAATGCCCTTCGGCTACCAGTGGTTTCCGATTCCGTGGCTCGACGGTTCGTCCCAGGAAGAGGCCGAACGCGGCATGCAGGCGGCGGCCGAGGACCTCAACGCCTTTCTCGATGCGCTGATGGTGGACGAGGACGTGCTTCCCGAACAGGTGGTCCTGTTCGGTTTCTCGCAGGGGTCGATGATGAGCCTGCACATCGCCCCGCGCCGCGACGATCCGGTGGCCGGCGTGGTGGCCTTCTCGGGGCGGCTTCTGAACCCCGAGGCGCTGGCGCAGGAGGTGAAGGTGCGCTTCCCGGTGCTGCTGGTGCATGGCGATCAGGACGACATGGTGCCGATCCAGTCCCTGCCAGAGGCGGCCGAGGCACTTCAGAAGGCCGGGTTCCGGGATGTCTATGCCCATGTGATGAAGGGCACCGGGCATGGAATCGCCCCCGACGGACTCGGGGTCGCGCTGGCCTTCATGCGGGACAAGCTTGGGTTGTAAGACGATTCGCGGACAATCGCTGTAAGGGCGCGGGATCGTTTCTCCGTTAGCGGGCAAAATCCGGAAAATTCCCCGAAAATGCGCGCTTTCCTTGCGGGCGCGGAAAGTGACGCGATATAGCGACAGCACCAATTCTTTTTCATGGGAAGATGGATATGCCCGTCATTATCGTTGGCATGGTTTCCATGTTTGTCAGCCCGCAGGTTGGTATTTTCGTGATTGTTCTGGGTGTCATGCTGTGGACCAGCGTCAAGAGCCGCAAGCGGATGCGCGGCGCGGACAACATGTGCGAACCCGATCCGGACCGCCGGCCGCCTGCCGAAGGCCCTGTCGTCTGCAAGGAAGCACTGGCCGCACGGTCCACGCAAAATCCGGGGTAGGCCCGGTTCCGCCCTGCCACATGCGGGGGTGCGGGCGCATCAGCCGTCCCGTCTCCGGCACCAGCCCCCGGGCATTTCGCGAAGAACAGGACCATCCCTTCCTCTTGCTCGAAATACTCCCGCCGTAGGCGCGCGTTGTCACCGGGCGGCGGGTGGTCGGCGGCGGGTGGTCCCGGCGTTGCAACGGGATTGTCGTGAGCGGGTTCTGGCGGGATGTCGGGGTCGCCGCGCCGGTCTTGTCATGCCGGTGAGAGAGATGAGGCCGGCCTGGAGGGACATCCCGGCTGCGGCGACCCGAATGCCTGCGGGGGTTCGATTGCCCTTGCCCATTTCCTGCCACATTCCCGCCAGAATTGGAACCATTCATGCCGGAAACAGTGGCGATGCAATCCGGAAACGATCCGCTACTGCCGCCAGTCCGGATCGCGTTTTTCGAGGAAGGCGTTGATGCCTTCTTCGGTATCTCGGTAGAGCATGTTCTCGACCATGACCTCGCCGGCATAGGCATAGGCCTGTTCGACGGGCAGTTCGACCTGTTCGTAGAAGGCGCGCTTGCCGATGCGCACCGCCGCGCCAAGCTTGGCCGCCACGGTGTCAGCCAGATCCTGCGCTTCGCGTTCGAGATCCTCGGGGGGAACGACGCGGTTGACCAGGCCCAGCGCCTCGGCGCGGGTGGCGTCGATGAAACGGCCGGTGGTCAGCATCTCGAAAGCCTGCTTGCGCGGGATGTTGCGCGAGAGCGCCACCATCGGGGTCGAGCAGAACAGGCCGATATTGACCCCGTTGACGCCAAAGCGCGTGCCCTCGGCCGCGACCGCAAGATCGCATGAGGCCACCAGCTGGCAGCCGGCGGCGGTGGCGATGCCGTGGACGCGGGCGATCACCGGCTGCGGCAGTTCGCGGATGGTCAGCATCATCCGCGCGCAGCGGTCGAACAGGTCCTTGAAATAGGCCCTGCCGCCATCCTCGGTCTGCCGCCCGGCGGTCATCTGCTTCAGGTCATGGCCGGCGCAGAAGGCCTTACCCGCGCCCGAAAGGATCACCGCGCGGATCGACGAATCGCCCTTGAGGGCGTCGAATTCGGCCTGCAGCGCGGCCAGCATTTCGTCGGACAGGGCATTCAGCCGCTCCGGGGCGTTCATGTGCAGATGCGCGACCGCGCCGGTGTCGTTACGTTCCAGAATTGCCATCTTGCTCTCCTCGCGTCTTGCGGTGCAACTCTAGGGGCGGCGGGAGGAAAGGAAAAGCATGACTCTGGCGATGAACGCGGGCGAGGTCATGGACTACATGGCCGAGGTGTTCCCGCAGGTGCGCGACGATTTCACCATCGAGCGGCTGGACGAGCGATCCCTGGCGATGCGGTTGTTCGTGGATGAGCGGCATCTGCGGCCGGGGGGCACGGTTTCGGGGCCGTCGATGTTCGCGCTGGCCGATTGCGCGGTCTACGCCATGGTGCTGGCCCGGGTCGGGCGCAAGGCGCTGGCGGTGACCACCAGTTGTTCCATCGATTTCATGCGCAAGCCCGCGGCCGGGCGCGACATCATTGCCGAGTGCCGGCTGCTGAAACTGGGTCGGGTGCTGGCGGTGGGAGACGTTCTGCTGTTTTCCGAGGGGCAGGCGGAGCCGGTCGCGCGGGCCACGCTGACCTATTCGATTCCGCCGCGCTGAGCAGCGGGCGGGCGGGACCGGCCGGCAGCCGGGGGCTCTGCCCCCGGACCCCCGGAGTATTTGGGCAAGAGGAAGGAAGCGGGGGCGGCGCGCCCCGTTCCCTACGGGATCAGGCGCTGCACCCAGGGGGGCAGGGCGAAGGCGGCCTTGTGCACCTCGGGGGTGTAGTAGCCGGTGTCGATGCCGGCGGCTTCGAAGCGGCGGGCGAGTTCTTCCAGAGGCGTGTGGCGCGCTTCGCCGTCCGTGCCCCAGCCGAAGGCCATCGGCCCGCCCGCATAGGTCGGAATGGTGGCCAGGTAGCAGGTGGCATCCGCGAACAGCGCCTTGAAGGCCCGCATGGTGCCGGTCAGTTCCTCGCCCTGCAGGAAGGGCACGCCGTTCTGGGTGACGAGGATGCCGCCGGGGGCCAGCGCGCGCCGGGCATGGCCATAGAAGCTGTCGGTGAACAGGACTTCTCCGGGGCCGATCGGGTCGGTGCTGTCGATGATGATGACGTCGAAGCGCTCTTCGGTCGTCCTGATGTATTCGGCGCCGTCCGCGATCACCAGGTCGAGCCGCGAGTCGTCGAAGGCGCCCCGGGAGAGCATCGGCAGGTACTGTTTCGAGAACTCGACCACGCCGGCGTCGATCTCGACCATGGTGACCCGTTCGACCGAGGCGTGGCGCAGTACCTCGCGGGCCATGCCTCCGTCGCCGCCGCCGATGATGCAGACCCGCCGCGCCGCTCCGTGCGCGACGATCGGCACATGGGTCAGCATCTCGTGATAGATGAAGTTGTCGGCCTCGGTGGTCTGCACCACGTCGTCGAGCGTCAGGATCCGCCCGAAGGTGGGGTTTTCGAACACCTTCAGGCGCTGATGGTCGGTGCGGCTGTCGTAAAGCAGGGTTTCGACCCGCAGAGATTGTGCGAAATCCTCGTGCAGAGGTTCGGTGACCCAGTCGCCGGGAAGCCCCTTGATCTTCATGCCGCGACCCCCCGTTCGCCGACCAGTCCGGCGCCGCGGCGCAGCTCCTGCACGTGCACGTCCTGGGTGGCGAAGGCTGCCTTGAGCACATCCACCGCGCGCCAGGGGTCGGCATCGCCGCACATGAACACGTCGAAGGCGCCATAGCCGATCTCGGGCCAGGTGTGCACGCTGATGTGGCTTTCGGCCAGAACGGCCACGCCCGACACGCCCTGCGGCGTGAACTTGTGGGTGTGGATGTGCAGCAGCGTCGCCCCGCATTCGGCCACGCAGTCGCGGAAGGCCCGTTCGATGCGGGCCGGATCATCCAGCCCGTGGCCGTTCGCCACCTCGATGATGAGATGGGTGCCGGCGAAGACCTCGCCGTCGCGGCGGATGAAATGATCGTCGCGGTCCTCGGCGAACAGGTCGCGGTCACAGAGGGTGTCGATGTTTGCAGCAGAAATGCCGCGGGTATCTTCTTCCGCTTGGGCGCCAGTCTCCAGACCGATCCCCAGTTGGAAGAGGTTGGCGTCCGTCATGGCGCTCCCCTTCGTTCCAGCAGATGACAATCCAGACGGTCCCTTAGCGCCCCCCCGATTTCTCCCGGGGTTGGGATCGGTCCCGCGATGTGGGGCGCACATAGGGCGGCGATGCGAGTCGCGCAAGGATTTTCTTGCCGCGGAGGGCGGATTTTTCGGCTCGCGCCCGGCGGAGGGGAATCGGCGGTCGCGTGCCGACCGGCGGGCGGTGCGGACGTTCAGGTTGACCTGGCCGGCGGGCTTGGCTGTAACCCGTGGGAAGGCCCGCACAGGCGGGCGTGGGAAAACGGGATGAGGCCGGATCATGACTGCACGAGCAACGACGATCGAGAAGATGTGGAAAAGCTGGAAGTTTCGTCATCTCGGGGCATTGGCGCTGGCTGCGCTTGTGGTGTGGGGGTTTGCCGCCCTGCGCCCGGAATGGTCGCCGATGCACCGCTGGAACCGGGCCTTCGGGGATGCTTCGCTGATACTGGTGGCGGTGGTGATGTCGCTGGGGCCGCTGTCGCGGCTGTGGCGGCCGGCCACCGCGGCGCTGCCCTGGCGGCGCGAGCTGGGCATCTGGGGGTTCCTCGCCGGGCTGGTGCATGCCGGTTTCATCCTGTTCGGATGGGTCGAGCTGGAATGGCAGCGTCTGTTCGGCTTCGAGTTCCACCCGCAGCTGATGCAGTATGTGATGTTCGACAAGGGCTTCGGCCTGGCCAACGTGATCGGCATGCTGGCGCTGGTCTATGCGCTGGTGCTGTCGGTGACCTCCAACGACGCCTCGCAGCGCTGGCTGGGCATGTCGGTGTGGAAGTTCCTGCAGCAGGGGGCCTACATCCTGTGGGCGCTGATCCTCGCCCACACGGCCTATTTCCTCTACATGCATTTCCTCGACTTCCACCGCCGCACGCCCGAGCCGAACCTGCTGCAATGGCCCTTCGCGGTGCTGGTTCTGGCGGTGTTCACGCTGCAGAGCGCGGCCACCTGGCGGACCTGGCGGCAGGGCGCGCGGCGGCGAGTGGTCAGCGGGTAGCGGGCCGGCACGGTCGCCCGGACGTGGGGTAAAATGATACCTATATCGCAAGTGCTTGAAAATGCGTGATTAAATTCGCATTGTGTCGCTTGACCCGGCAGGATGCTGGAGTATAACGCTGCAATCGAATTCCGGCGGGTGCGGATCGTGCCCGCCTTTCCCGACACACAGGACCGAGAGAGCCGATGAAAACCTATTCTGCAACGCCTGCAGACATCGACAAGAAGTGGATCCTGATCGACGCCGAGGGCGTCGTTCTGGGCCGTCTTGCCTCGATCGTCGCAAGCCGCCTGCGCGGCAAGCACAAGCCCAGCTTCACCCCGCACATGGACATGGGTGACAACGTGATCGTCATCAATGCCGACAAGGTGCAGCTGACCGGCCGCAAGCGGGAGGAGAAATTCTACTGGCACACCGGCTATCCGGGCGGGATCAAGTCGCGCACCAAGCAGCAGATCCTGGAGGGCGAGCACCCCGAGCGCGTGGTCATCAAGGCGGTGCAGCGGATGTTGCCCAAGAACCGCCTGAGCCGCACGCTGCTGGGCAATCTGCGCGTCTATGCCGGGGCCGAGCATCCGCACGAGGCCCAGAAGCCCGAAGTTCTGGACGTGAAGTCCATGAACCCCAAGAACACCCGGAGCTGATGAACGATGGCTGAACAGATCAATTCCCTCGAAGAGCTGGGCGCCGTCGCCGGCGTTGAAACCGCGGCCGAAGAGACTGCCCCCGCGCGCGAACCCGTCCGGGACGAGCTGGGCCGCTCCTACGCCACCGGCAAGCGCAAGGACGCGGTGGCCCGCGTCTGGATCCGCCCCGGTTCGGGCAAGGT
>JALTNO010000050.1 GCA_027000645.1 Paracoccaceae bacterium
ACACATGCGCGGTCGGCCACCTGCTGCCCCCGATCGAGGCGGTGATGGTGCGCGCCATGAATGAGAAGAACGAGGACTGATCGATGGCAGAGAAACGCGTCAGCGTGCGGATCGGCGCGACCGGCGGAAAGCAGGTGAAGGCCGAGTTTCGCGGCATCGGCGACGAAGGGAAACGCTCGTTCGCGCTGGTCGAGCGCGAGGTCGACGGGCTGAACCGCCGCCTCGGCGTTCTCGGTCGCACCTCGCGCGGATCGCGCAACGCCCTGCGCAACATGGGGCTGCAGCTCAACCAGGTGGCGCAGCAGGGCGCGGTGACGGGCGACTATTTCCGCGCGCTGACCATCCAGATGCCCGACCTGCTGCTCGGCTTCGGCGGCCTCGGCATCGCCATCGGCATCGTCGCCGGCGTGCTCGGACCGTTCATCGTCGACATGCTCAAGGCCTCGGACACCAGCAACAGACTGGCCGACAGCATCAAGGGCCTGGAGTCCGCCGTGTCGGCCTATGCCTCGAGCGCACGGGCGGCGGAGGCCCCGACCGGCGATCTGGTCAAGAAGTACGGCGATCTGGCCGGCGAAGCGCGCGCCCTTCTGGTGGTGCAGCGCGATCTGGCCAGGCTGGAAGCGCTCGACCAGATCGCCGTCGGCATGACCGCCGCCCGCGATGCGCTGGGCGAGATCGGCAACCTGACCCGCAGCGAGTTCGAAAAGGCGGCAGGCGAAGTCGGCAAGCTCAACGCCGAAATCGAGCAACTGCGGCAGGAGCAGCGCCGACTGACGAGCGAGGGGCTGGACGTCGGCGACAACGCCCGGCGCAACCTCGAAATCATGAGCCGGATTTCCGAGCTGCAGAACAGCCTGATCTCGGTGGGCGACCTGACCGGGCCGGTCTACGAGCTCAGGGACGCGCTGGGCATCACCATGAAGGATGCGGTCGCGCTTGCCGGCGCGATGGCCGATCTGCGGGACGCGAAAGGCATCGAGGACCAGGCGGTGGCGCTCGAGCGGCTGCGCGAGGCCTACACCGCGGCGCTGGGCGGGGTCGAGAACATGACCGCCGAGCAACGCACCCTGCTGAAACAGCTCACCGACGCCGCGCTCGCCACGATCCGGTTCCGCTCGATCATGGACGATGCGTCGGTCTCGGTCGGCAATGCTGCATCGCAGGCAACGGCACTGGCGGACGAGCTGGCGCGTGCAGCCGGCAACGCCATGTCCCTGGTGGCCCAAAGCCTCTCGTCCCTGCGCCAGAGCGAAATCCGCCTGCAATTCAAGGACGATCCGGTCGGACTGGCCAAGGCGCTCGCGGGGGCGCGGTTCGATGCCCGCGTGGGCGACGTGTCCGGTGCCGATCCGATCGTGCAGGAAGGCTTGCGCCGCCAGCGTGAGGCCTATGTGGCCAATGCCGAATCCGTGGCCCGCAACCAGCAGACGCTGGCGGCGTGGAACCGCGAACAGCGCCGCGCCGCCGCTGGGGTGCGCGCCACGAAAAAGGCGCTCGAGGAACAGGCCACCGGGCTGGATGCGGCAAAGGAAACGCTGTCCGCCTATGCCGAAAAGGTCGCCGATCTCGGCAAGGGGATCGGCGATAGCCTGGTGGGTGCCTTCCGCAGCGCCGAGCAGGCCATCGGGATTTTCGTGCGCACCGGCAAGCTGGATTTCCGCTCGCTGGTCACCACGATGCTGGCGGACTTCGCGCAGCTCTCGGCCCGGCGGTTCCTGCTTGGTCCGCTGGCGAACGTCCTGTCCGGCGCGCTAGGCGGGCTTGGCGGCACGGGCGGGCTGTTGGCCAATGTGCTGCATTCCGGCGGTGTCGTGGGCGCTGCCGGCCCGACAC
>JALTNO010000051.1 GCA_027000645.1 Paracoccaceae bacterium
GGGGCGCCAGGGCCAGAAACGCGATCAGTGCCGTTTCAGTCCGCATCCAGCGTCACCGGAACCCGGATCTCGTCCGTCGGGGGCGCGAAATCGGCGCCGAACCACGGGCCCACATAGGCATAGGCGACCAGCGCGATGCCCGACAGAACCAGAAGATAGAGCAGAAGCTTGACCAGTCGTCGCATGGGGTTCCCTGCCTCGTTCGCTGCCTTTTGCGGCTGTTTATATATGGCCTTTTCGTCAAGATCACGTCATTCACGGAATCATGAGCAAAAAAGAGCGGGAATCGTCGCAAGGGGCGGCCTCTCGGGCGCCGGGCAGGCTGCTCAGGACCGTGGTCATGGTCGGCATGATGGGGGCCGGCAAGACGGCGGTCGGCCGGGCGCTGGCCGCACGGCTGGGGGTGCCGTTCAAGGACAGCGATCACGAAATCGAACTGGCCGCCAACATGAGCGTGGCCGAGATCTTCGAACGCGATGGCGAGGCTTTCTTCCGCCGCAAGGAAAGCCAGGTGATCCGGCGGCTTCTGGATGGTGACCCCTGCGTGCTGTCCACCGGAGGGGGGGCCTTCCTGCTGCCCGAGAACCGGCGGATGATCTCGCACCGGGGGGTGTCGGTGTGGCTCAATGCGGATCTGGATGTGCTGTGGGCCCGGGTCCGGCGCAAGGATACGCGGCCGCTTCTGCGCACGCCCGACCCCTGCGCGACGTTGCGCGCGCTTTACCGGGCGCGGGTGCCGGTCTATGCGCAGGCGGATCTGGAAGTGATCTCGGACGACAGCGTTTCGATCGAGAGGATGGTTGACCGGGTGCTGGCCGCGCTGGCCACGCGGCCCGATGTGCTGGAACGGGAATGATGCGGACAAGCGTGCAAGTGGAGCTGGGCGCGCGCGCCTACACAGTGGAGATCGGCCCCGGCCTGCTGGCCGAGGCGGGAGAGAGGATGGCGCCGCTTCTGGCGCGTCCGCGCGTGGCGGTTCTGACGGACGAAACCGTGGCGGGGCTGCATCTGGAGGCCCTGGGCGAGGGGCTGGCGCGGGCCGGCGTGCAGATGCAGGCGCTGGCGCTGCCGGCGGGCGAGGCGACCAAGGGCTGGCCCCAGTTGCAGCGCGCGGTGGAGTGGCTGCTGGAATGCCGGGTGGAGCGACGCGACATCGTGGTGGCGCTGGGCGGCGGGGTGATCGGGGACCTGGCGGGATTTGCCGCCGCCATCCTGCGGCGCGGGGTGCGCTTCGTGCAGATCCCGACGACCCTTCTGGCCCAGGTGGACAGTTCGGTGGGCGGCAAGACCGGGATCAACTCGGCCCATGGCAAGAACCTGATCGGCGCCTTTCACCAGCCGTCGCTGGTGCTGGCCGATACCGCGGCTCTGGACACGCTGCCGGCGCGCGATTTCCTGGCCGGTTATGGCGAGGTGGTGAAATACGGCCTGCTGGGGGATGCGGATTTCTTTGCCTGGCTGGAACGGCACGGGGCCGGGCTGGCGCGCGGCGACATGGCCGCCCGGGTCGAGGCGGTGGCGCGCTCGGTGCGGATGAAGGCCGAGATCGTGGCGCGGGACGAAACCGAACAGGGCGATCGGGCGCTGCTCAATCTGGGCCATACCTTCTGTCATGCGCTGGAGGCGGCGACCGGCTATTCCGACCGGCTGCTGCATGGTGAAGGCGTGGCGATCGGCTGTGCGCTGGCATTCGAGCTGTCGGCCCGGCTGGGCCTGTGCAGTCAGGAAGAGCCGGGGCGGGTGCGTGCGCATCTGCGGGCAATGGGGATGAAGGTGGATCTGGCCGACATTCCGGGGGACCTGCCGGATGCGGCGGCGCTTCTGGATCTCATGGCGCAGGACAAGAAGGTGGTGGACGGGCAGCTGCGCTTTGTCCTCGCGCGCGGCATCGGCCGGGCCTTCGTGACCTCGGACGTGCCGGAGCGGGCAGTTCGTGCGCTGCTTGAAGATGTGCTTGCAGGCCGTTGAAATGACGCGTTGAACCGGTTTGGGGGCTCTGCCCCCTCTTGACCCTGACGGGCCAATTCACCCCCGGGATATTTTCAGGCCAGAAAAAGTCACTTGATGGCTGGAAGGGGTCCGCGGGGGCGCGATGTCAGGGGCGGCGGTCGCGGAAGAAGTGGCGCAGGAGGGCTTCGGCCTCGGCGGCGCCGATTCCGTCGAAGATTTCGGGCCTGTGGTGGGTTTGCGGGTGGGAGAATACCCGCGGCCCCTGCGCGACACCGCCGGATTTGGGGTCGGCGGCGGCGTAGTAGAGTCGGGCAATGCGGGCGGCGGCAATGGCCCCCGCGCACATGGCGCAGGGCTCGAGCGTGACGTAGAGCGCGTGATCGGTCAGCCGCTCGGACCCGGTGGCGGCACAGGCGGCGCGGATGGCCAGCATCTCGGCATGGGCGGTGGGGTCGTTCAGTTCGCGCGTGCGGTTGCCGGCGGCGGCGATCACCTGGCCGCGCGGCGAGACGATCACCGCGCCCACCGGTACCTCGCCGCGTTCGCCGGCGGCGCGGGCCTCGTCCAGCGCCTGGTTCATCCATGATCTGAACGCCATGCCCCAACCTGCCCCGTGCAATCCTCTTTCGCAAGGGTGTGGAATGGGTTAAGGGCGGGGCATGAGCAAGCCTCCCGATCCGGGCGAACGCATCGCCAAGGTTCTCGCGCGCGCCGGCGTGGCCTCGCGCCGCGAGGCCGAGCGGATGATCGCCGCCGGCCGCGTGGCGGTGAACGGTCGCCGGATCGAAAGCCCCGCGCTGAACGTCACGCCCTCGGACCGCATCGCCGTTGACGGCAAGCCGCTGGCCGCGCCCGAGCCGCCCCGGCTGTGGCTGTATCACAAGCCCCCGGGGCGGGTGACCACGACCCGGGACGAGAAGGGCCGACCGACCATATACGACGATCTGCCCGACGACATGCCGCGGGTGATGAGCGTGGGACGGCTGGACATCAACTCCGAAGGGTTGCTGCTGCTCACCAATGACGGGGCGCTGAAGCGGCGGCTGGAGTTGCCCTCGACCGGCTGGCTGCGCCGCTACCGGGTGCGGATCAGGGGGCGGCCGAAGGATGCGGATTTCGACCCGCTGCGCGCCGGAATCGTGCTGGAGGGCGAGAGATTCCAGCCGATGCAGGTGGTTCTGGATCGCCAGCAGGGGGCGAATGCGTGGCTGACCATCGGCCTGCGCGAGGGGAAGAACCGCGAGATCCGCCGCGCGCTGGAAACCCTCGGCTTTGCGGTGAACCGCCTGATCCGCGTCTCGTACGGGCCGTTCCAGCTGGGCAATCTGAAGCCGGGCGCGGTCGAGGAGGTGCGGCGGCGGGTGCTGCGCGACCAGCTTGGCGCGGCGGTCGGGGAGGATGGCGAAACCGCCGGGGCGCCGAAACCGCGCCGGCAGCCGCGTGCGCGGCGTGGCGTTGGCGATGGGGCGCGCTCTCGCGCGGCGGGAAAAGGCCGCGGCTGAGCGGCCGGCGCACGGTTCCCTCTGGCAAGCGGGGCCCTGATCGCCTAGGTTTTCCTGAAAGGTGGAAAACGGGGGGAGCATGGCTCCGAACCTTGTGCAGAAGATCGCCTACGCGGCGCTGGTGGTATTGCTGTTCGGGCTGACCACCGGCTGGCTCGGGGGGCTGTGAGGGGCATGGCGCGTCGGTTCGGCGGAAAATTCAGCCCGCGCCCTTCGCAGGACGACCCGGCCGCGGATGGCCCGGCGGCGGGCGGGGCGGGCGATGCCGGCCCGGGGCCTTATGACGGGGCACGTGTCGATCCGGTGGGCGCGCGCGCCAACCTGCTGTTCATTCCCGCCATACCGATGGTGTTCATGTCGCTTTCGGGCGGAGCGGTGCGGCTGGCGCTGGCGCTGGCGGCGGCGGGGGTGCTGACCCTTGCCGCATGGCTGCTGCGCGAAGGGCTTCGGGCCGAAGCCGCCTATCGCGTCCGCAAGGTGGCCCGCCGCCCGGCCTTTCCGCGCAAGATCGCGGCCAGCATCCTGACCGGTATCGGCGCCGGCCTTGCCGCCTACTGGAGCGAACCGGGCCTTGCGGCGCCGATCCTTTACGGCTTCATCGCCGCCGGCCTTCATGTCGTGGCCTTCGGCCCCGATCCGTTGCGCGACAAGGGGCTGGAGGGCACCGGCCGTTTTCAGCACGACCGCGTCGCGCGGGTGGTGGACGAGGGCGAAGAACATCTTCGCGCCATGGCCGAGGCCATCCGTCGCGCCGGCGACCGACGCCTCGAGGAGCGCGTGGAGCGGTTCCAGCGCACCGCGCGCGAACTTTTCCGCACGGTCGAGGAGGACCCGCGCGACCTGACCCAGGCGCGGCGCTACATGACCGTCTATCTTGCCGGCGCGCGCGATGCCACCGCCCGCTTTGCCGACATCTTCGCGCGCAGCCGCGACGCGCAGGCGCGCGCCGACTATCTGGCCCTGCTGGACGACCTGGAGCAGAATTTCGCCGCGCGCACCCGCAAGATGCTGCTTGACGACCGCAGCGACCTGACCATCGAAATAGAAGTGCTGCGCGAAAGGCTGCAGCGCGAAGGCGTGCGCGCCGACTGAGCCGCCGCCCTGCTGGAAAAAGGGGAAAGCCCATGTCCGAGAATATCCGCAAGAAGGCCGAAGAGACGCTGGCCGAGGTCGAGGCGCTCTCATCCGCCATCCTGCCCGACCCCGCCCCCGAGGTGGTGCCGATGGAAGAGGCGGACGAACCCTTGCGCGAGCAAATCCGCCGGCGCATGGATGAAATCGACCTGAGCGACAGCAATTCGATCGTCCGCTTCGGATCGGCGGCGCAGGCCGAGCTGCAGGAGATCAGCCAGGCGATGCTGCAGGACGTGCGCAACAAGGACGTGGGTCCGGCCGGCGACAGCCTGCGCGACATCGTGACCACGATCCGGGGGTTCTCGGTATCGGAACTTGATGTGCGGCGCGAACGCAGCTGGTGGGAAAGGTTGCTGGGCCGTGCTGCGCCGGTGGCGAAATTCATGGCCCGCTATGAGGAGGTACAAGGCCAGATCGACCGGATCACCGACAACCTTCTTGCGCATGAACACAAGCTGATGAAGGACATCAAGGCGCTGGACATGCTCTATGAGCGCACGCTGCGCTTCTACGACGAACTGGGCCTCTACATCGCCGCGGGCGAGGAAAAGCTGGCCGAACTCGACAGCCGCGACATCCCCGAACTGGCGGCGGCGGTCGATGCCGCGTCCGAGGACGAACAGGTGATGAAGGCGCAGGAACTGCGCGACCTGCGCGCCGCCCGCGACGACCTGGAACGCCGGGTGCACGACCTGAAGCTGACCCGGCAGGTGACGATGCAGTCGCTGCCCTCGATCCGGCTGGTGCAGGAAAACGACAAGTCGCTGGTGACCCGGATCAACTCGACACTGGTAAACACGGTGCCGCTGTGGGAAACCCAGCTTGCCCAGGCGGTGACGATCCAGCGCAGCGCCGAGGCCGCGACCGCTGTGCGCGAGGCCACGGACCTGACCAACGAACTGCTCACGGCAAATGCCGAGAACCTGCGCCAGTCCAGCCGGATGATCCGCGAAGAGATGGAGCGCGGCGTTTTCGATATCGAGGCGATCCGCAAGGCCAATGCCGAACTGATCGGCACCATCGAGGACAGCCTGAAGATTGCCGACGAAGGCAAGGCGCGCCGCGCGGCGGCCGAAGCGGAACTGAAGAAGATGGAGGCCGAGCTGCGCGACGCCCTGGCGGCGGCGAAGGCGCGCAAGGACGGGGCAGGGGATGGCGCCGCGGCCTCGGTGCCGGGCTGAGCGGGCGATGCGGGGCGGTGGCGGTCCGGGCGCGTGGGGGGCGATGGCGTTTGCCGGGCTGCTGTCGGCCTGCGCGCCGCTGGCGCCCACCTCGCGCACCGTTCCCGATACCCCGCGCACGACGCCCGACAGGGTGACGCCGCGCTCGGCGGCCAGCCGCGACCTTGAGCGCTATTACCGCGCCATCCAGAACGATCTGCTGGCAAAGGGGCTGCTGCGTACCGATGGCGGCGGGCCGGATACGCCCTTCGATGCCGACACGCTGCTGCGCGATTTCGAGCGGATCGCCTTCTACGACGAATATTCCCGCTCGCCCCGCAAGGGCGGCGCGCTGAGCCGCTGGGAACGCCCGGTTCGCATCGGCATCGAATTCGGCCCCTCGGTGCCGCTGGCCCAGCGCGAAAAGGACGAAAGGAACATCCGCAACTATGCCGCCCGGCTGGGCCGGATTACCGGCCACCCGATCGCGGCGAGCGACAGCGCCGCCAATTTCCACGTCTTCGTGGCCGGCGAGGACGACCGCGACTTCGTGCAGGCCCGGCTGAAATCGCTGGTACCGGATATCAGGGACTCCGAACTCGCGCTGTTCCGCGACCTGCCGCGATCCTTCTACTGTTTCGTCGTGGCGGTCTCGGATCACAGCAATCCGAACACCTATACCCATGCCGTCGCCCTGATCCGGGCCGAGCATCCCGACCTGGTACGCCTGTCCTGCATTCACGAGGAAATCGCGCAGGGGCTGGGGCTGCCCAATGACAGCCCCGAGGCGCGGCCGTCGATCTTCAACGACGACGACGAGTTCGCGCTGCTGACCACGCATGACGAAATGCTGCTGAAAATGCTGTACGATCCGCGCCTGAAGCCGGGCATGACCGTGTCCGAGGCCCGTCCCCTTGCCCGGATCATCGCGCGGGAACTGATGGGGGAGCGGTCATGACCCGCGCGCCCCGCCACTGAACGGAAAGGACCGGTTCCATGGGCATATTCGACTTTCTCACCGGCGAATTCATCGACGTCATCCACTGGGTGGACGACACCCGCGACACCATGGTCTGGCGGTTCGAACGCGAAGGCCACGAAATCAAGTACGGCGCCAAGCTGACCGTGCGTGAAGGCCAGGCCGCCGTCTTCGTTCACGAAGGCCAGCTGGCCGACGTGTTCACCCCCGGCCTGTACATGCTGGAAACCAACAACATGCCGGTGCTGACGAAGCTTCAGAACTGGGATCACGGCTTCCGCTCGCCCTTCAAGTCCGAGATCTACTTCGTCAACACGACGCGCTTCAACAACCTCAAATGGGGCACGCGCAACCCGATCATCTGCCGCGACCCGGAATTCGGCCCGGTGCGCATCCGCGCCTACGGCACCTACACGATCCGCGTCACCGACCCGGCCCGTTTCCTGGTCGAGATCGTCGGCACCGACGGCGAATTCACCATGGACGAGATCAGCTTCCAGATCCGCAACATCATCGTGCAGGAGTTTTCGCGGGTGATCGCCGCCTCGGGTATCCCGGTGCTGGACATGGCCGCCAATACCGCCGACCTGGGCCGGCTGGTTGCCACCGAAATCGCGCCGACGCTGGAAGGCTACGGGCTGAGCATGCCCGAACTCTACATCGAGAACATCTCGCTGCCGCCCGCCGTGGAAGAGGCCCTGGACAAGCGCACCTCGATGGGGCTGGCGGGCGATCTGGGCCGGTTCACCCAGTATTCCGCGGCCGAGGCCATGACCGCCGCGGCCACCAACCCCGCGGGCGGCGGCATGGCGGCCGGGCTGGGTGCGGGGATGGGCATGGCGATGGCCGGCCAGATGATGCGCTCCGGCCCCTGGGGGGCCGCCCCCCTCCAGAC
>JALTNO010000052.1 GCA_027000645.1 Paracoccaceae bacterium
CTGTTCGAGGGTGCGCTGATGCCACTGGCGGATGCCCGGGTGCAGCGCCAGCCACCGCTCGTGGAAAAACCGCGCCTCACGCTCAGTGATGCCGAAGTTGCGCGCAAGCGCCTTTGGGGAGGCGCCGTAATTCGTCGCGTGGACGAGGCCCTTGGCGAGCTGGCGGTGGCGTTTGGTGGCCTGCTCGCCCCAGATATCCCGCGCGTTAGCCATGTGCAGGTCCTCGCCGCTGCGCAGCCGCTGTTTGAGCTCCTGGTCGTCGGCCTCCCACACTACAACCTGCAGGTCCGCGCGGTCAAGGTCGCACTCGAGCAGCACATACCCCGGGTCCGGGACGAACAGCCGGCGAATGCTCGGCAGCTCCCCGGTGTCGTCGTCGCGCGGGATGTTTTGCAGATTTGCGCCCCGGCCAAAGGCCGTCTGCGTGGAGCTAAACCGGAAGGTTTCTGTGCCCGCCGGGTTGAGCTGCGTGCGAATCCGCCCGTCGGGGTCGGCCTGCGCCTCGAGGAACGTATTGACGTATACGCCCATGCTGCGGTAGCGAACCAGCCTCTCGCAAATCGGCGCGAGCAGCGGCTCGCGCTTGGCAACTGTCCGCAGCGCGTCGTCGTCAGTGGTGGGCCGCCCGGACTTGCGATTCAGCACCGGCTTGACGCCCAGCACATCGTAGAACAGCGTGGCAAGCTGCTTCGGGCTGCGCCACCAGGGCTTGGCGGTGCGGGGGTTTTTGACGCCGATGGCGCGCTCCGGCCAAACCTCCGCGAACCACTGTTCCAGCTCGCTCATGCGCTGGAGGAGGTCCATGCGGACCTCGTTGCGGGCGCGCTCGTCCCGGCGCAAGCCCCAGAGCATCATCCACACCACCGCGGGATACAGCCGGTGCATGAAAAACTGCCACTGCGCGGTGAACTCGCCCTCGAGCCGGGGCCGGAGGCGCTCCGCAACCTCATACGTCACCACGCAGTCGCGGCAATTATACTCCCAAAGCTGCTCCTCCGGCATCCGCGCGTCCCACTCTTTGCCCTCGGACTTCCAGTACCGGTGGAACTCGCAGTAGAGGCTCGACAGCACATCCAGGCCCTTGGCGGTGCCCGGGTACAGCACGTGATGCGCAACCATCGTGTCCAGGTCAACGCGCGGCAGGCACTGCAGCCAGAGGCTCAGATACTGCAAGTCGTACACGAAGTTCTGACCGACGATGCGCTGGCGCGGATCGAGCAGCAGCCCGCGCACCGCCTCGAGCACTGCCAGCTCCTCCGCGGGCTCGACGAAATAGTGGCCGCTGTTGCGCAGCACGTCCATCAGCGGTATACACATGGCCTCCGTGCGCGACCACGCCAGGCCGATACACGCTATATGCCCGCCGCGGGTTTCGAGGTCCACGGCGAGCTGCGGCGGGGGCTCGGCGCGTAGCTGTTCGATGCGGCGCAGGATCTGCGGCATCGAGGGGCGAATGTCGAAGCGGTGCTCCGGCTCGCGCCAAGGCCCCCGGCCTAGCTTCAGCCCCTCACGCACGCGCACCCGCAGGTCGTGGACAGTCGTCGTGCGCATGTGCCACTGGCGCAGGATGTAGGCCGGGTGCAAAAGCGGCACCAGCTTCCACTGGCCGCCGGGAATCGCTGTGTAGAGCTGGCTGCCGCGCCAAGCCGTGATCCCCGACTTGCCACACAGCGCCCACATCGCCACGTCGCCCAGCGCGACCACCACGTCCGGGTCCACCGAGCGCACCTCGGCGTGCAACTCCGCCAGCAGCCGCTCGACGATCGGGTGGCACCAGCGCCCCGCGATTTGCACATAGCCGGGCTGCGGGCG
>JALTNO010000053.1 GCA_027000645.1 Paracoccaceae bacterium
CCGAGATGACCCGCGGCCCGGCCAGGCCCACATGCCGGGCAAGCGCCCGCGTCGGTTCGGCAAAGCCGTGCAGCACCTCGGACCGGTTGAACGGAGCCAGGTGATACAGGCGCATCTCGGCCCCGAACTCGACGAATTTCAGCACATCGCGCAGGATGAAGGTTTCGGTGGTCTTGGGGTATTCGGTCACGATCACGGCAAGGCGCATGTCATCCGCCCCCCGGATCGGTCTTGCGGGCAAGTTCGGCCGCGGCCACGCACAGGCCGGGCAGGATCCACATGAACTTGGTATCCTCGTTCGGCATGAATACGGAGGCCACGAGAAACGCGCCCAGCCCATAGGCCAGCGCCCGCGCCATGGGCGAGATTTCGGGTATCCGCGCGCGGGCGGCCTCCACCGCCGCCCTCAGCGCCGACAGCATTGCCCCGAGGAACAGGCCAAGGGCGACCAGGCCGGATTCGGCCGCCACTTCCAGATAGCTGTTGTGAAGCTGGCGCGGCTCGGGATTGCGGCCGGGATACCAGCGATAGACGTCATCGACGTAATAGAGCGGATAGTTGCCGGGGCCCACTCCCAGAACCGGGTGCTGCCGGATCAGGTCCAGGCCGATCAGGTTGTAGGACAGGCGGCGGAAAAGGGTTCGGTCCAGACCGGCATTGAAGATCGTTCCCATTCTTTGCCAGAAGATGTCGGGAAGCAGCGGAAGCGCCGCCAGCATCGCCGCGACGCCGATCAGCAGGAACATGGGGAATTTCGGGTGGCGGCGGTTGTTCCACGCGAAAACGACAAGCGTTGCAAGAAGAGCGAGCGTGGCCGAACGCGCCAGCGTGAACACCAGCGCCGCAAGGCCGAGAACGAGCGACGCGCCGCTGAACCAGCGATGGCGCGGATAGCCGACGAACAGGATTCCGGCGATCACGGTCGTCGCCAGCAGCATGTGCGAGGCGGTGGTGGGATTGTAGTTGGACGCCCCCGATGATCGCTCCACCCCGTCGAACTGGGCGGTCGTCGCCGCTGCCTCCGTGGCGACCAGGCGCACGCCGAGCTTGGTGTCGAGGATCACCACGATTGCCGAAACCAGTCCCGTGAAGACCAGTGCCCAGACCAGGAGCTTCAGCCGGGCGGGGGTATCCACCAGCCACGTGATCAGAAACAGAAGCACCATCGAGCCGGCAATGCCCGTGAGAAACTCCCGGGACATGCCGTTGTCGCGCGCCCAGATCGCCGAAAGCAGCATCCAGAGCAGGAACAGCAGGGCAAGGCTGCGCGTGGGGCTGGGCGGGCCCAGCCGTTCCTGCCGGGGCTTGTCGCGGCTGGCCAGCACGACGCCGATGATCGTTATCGCCGTCAGCAGCTTGTAGAGCGAGACCGGAAGCGGCCCCGAGGCAAGCGACGCGATCGCGTCGAGATGCGCGAACACCACAAGAAGCAGCAGCCCCGCCATGGGGTTCAGGATCATCAGGCTAGCGGCGAAAAGGACCGGCGCCAAGGCGATGGCGGCCTTCATGGACGTGAGGCTGAGGATCACCATGGCAAAGGCAAGAACGCCAAGCGCCCCGGCCAGCGCGATGACGGATGCGGCCCGCCCCGTCATGGCGACATTTCCATCCGGCGGTGGACCGGCGGTTCGCGCCGGGACGCCGGGCCGGCATGTGCGGCCTTCAGAAGCCTTGCCGCGATGAGGACGAGATACCAGTAGTGGTTGCCCTGAAAGCAGCGGACGATGGCGCGAAAGACCAGATCATCCATCCATGGCCAGCGGAAGCCGGCCATGCGCTCGCCCACGTGCACGCGGCTGATAATGGCGGGGTTCTCGCCTTCGCGGTTGGCGCCGCGCCCGGCGGTCGTGGCAAGATAGCCTTCCTCGGCCGCGATGCGCCGCGCGAGGGCCGAGCAGCGGTTCTGCGGCCAGCAGAACAGCGTCGGCACCTTGCCCAGATGCGCCTGGAATGCCTCGCGGCAGGCCCGCAGGTGACGGCGGACCCGCTCGGCATAGGCGGCTTCGGTTTCGCTTGCCTGTCCGTCCCATGCCGGCGCGGCCAGCGCGGCCTCGCTTTCCGGCACCGGCGTGCCCAGCGGCACCGCGGGTGGCGAGGTCGCGCGGTACCAGCCGTGCTTGGCCCCCGGCATGGCCGCCCACTGCATCCAGGCCAGCCGCCGCCAGTTCCCCTCGGTCAGGCGATCGACCACGCGCGGCCCGGTGGGAACGCGCCCGTGATCGACCCCGTGCGGCTGCACGTCGAAGACGCCGCCGAACCCGCCCGCGTCCAGCTCGGCAAGTTCGGCCCAGCTCAGGTAGCCGTCCCATCGCGGAGGAGTGTCGGTGTCGTCAAGGCTCGGCACCGGGGGGCGGTCGGGTTCGATGAAGTCGAGCGAGACGAACAGCGTCGCGCGCATGCCGTGCCGGCGCAGGATCGGAGCGGCGGCAACCCGGTTGTCCAGATAGCCGTCGTCGAAATGCAGCAGAACCGTTTCCGGAGGGACCGGTTTGCCGGACAGGCGGCGGCGCACGAAATCCACCGTGTCCATCGGCTTGCATCCCATCTCGGACAGGCAGCGCAGCTGCCGGTCGAGCGTTTCGGGCGTGACCGAGGTCTCTGCCGCCCAGGGCAGCCATGACGGGTCGCGGCTCACGCTGTGCCATGTCAGGCAGGGGATTCCACCCGGGCGCCGCATCCACTTCCGGTCGGCCAGCCACAGCCACAGTGGCAAGGCGGCAAGAGGAGCCGCCGCAGGAATCCCGGCCGAGGGCGCCAGAGCGGCCAGTGCGCCGAGTCCGGCAATCCCGCCCGCCCAGATCGCGACCGCCCGTCGCCGCGCGGCCTTGCGGTCGAAGTTGCCGGAAGGGGCCGGAATGTCGTGCGGGTCCGGCGGCATCGTCCCTCACCCCACCAGATACAGCCCGAACACCTGCCGCACGCCATGGGCGCGAAGTTCGGCAATCGTGCTGCGGAGGACATCTTCGGTCACCCGGCCCGGCCGCAAGGCGATCACCACCCAGTCGATCGGTCGCGCGCCCTGTCCGGGTTCGATGCGCGCCATCGAGAACCGCCCCGTCGCGCCGCCCAGGTCGGCCACGGTATCGTCCGACGGATCCGCGACCTGGGGGGTACTTCGCCCGCGCCTGGATGTCTGCTCTCCGGTCTGCCGGGTTCCGGGCGGCAGATCCTTCCAGCTTTCCAACTCGGCGAGGGCGCGCTGGATGATCCTGGCGGCGGCGGCGCTGTCGGCATCGCTCTCCATCGACATGACCCCGCCCTGCGCCGGAACCGCAAGGCACTGGAGGTTAATCCTTCGCGAGATCTCCTTCAGCTTCCGCGCCGCGGGGCGCCTTGCCCGGATGCGGCCAAGCCCCGCCGGCCCGAGAACCCGGGAAAGGTCGGCATCGGTCTTGAGCGTCTTCGAGATGGTATCGGCCGCGATCACCAGGATGATCGACAGGATGACGGCGCTGACCCCCGCGGCGACCGTGTTGACGACGACCTTGGGAAAGCTCGGATAGACCGGCGGCACGGCCGGGTCGATCACCCGCAGGAAGGAAATGTTGCTTGCCCGCTCGAGGCGCAGGGCGTTGATCTGCCTTTGCAGGTCGGCCACGTTGCCTTCGCCCTTGGCCATTTCCTTGCGCAGGGCCTCTTCCGCGGCAAGGGCGGCCTTGCGCGCCTGCGCGCGCGCCCGTTCGAGATAGGTTTCCGACAGCATGTTGGCGGCGGCGGCCGCGAACTCGGGGTCATCCCAGCTGACGCTGATCCTCAGGATGTAGGTGCCTTCCAGCATGTCGATGGAAATCGCTTCCTGAAGTCCGTTGACGAGATCGGTATAGGGGTCGGCGGGCACGAACTTGCCGGAATTCAGGGTCATGTAGATGCGGCGGAACTCGCGCCGGAACGACTGGAAACCCTGCGAAAACCTGTCGATCCATTCGTTCCCGGCGGTTGCGGGGGGGGCCTTGCCGCCGGGCGGGGTGCCGCCCGCCTTTCCGATCAGCTTGTCGATCGTCTCTTTCGAGATCTCGCGGCTGATCAGGTTCTCGATATGCGTCTGCGTCAGGAGGTTTGCCGGGTTGAACGAGGTGGATCGCACGAAAGCCTGGCTGAAGGTCAGCTCCGCCTGGGTCGGAAGCAGCGAGACGGTTGCCGTTGCCGTGTAAAGCGGCGCGGCGAACAGAAAAACCGCGCTGAAGGCCGCAACACCCGATGTCAGCGCGACGATAATGAAGGCCACTACGTATTTGTAGTAGCTCAGAAGTTGCAGGTAGTGTGATCTCATCCTCGGTTGTCCGACCTTCCCCCCTGGTCCTCCCCTGATGCGACTCCCTTGTTGAAAGTCACGCAGGGATCACCGCGGATTGCAAGAAATAGCGTTCGATGAAGTGCCGGGCGGCCCGGGTCCGGGGCGAATAGGTGGCATAATTGACGAATCCGCTCTGCCCCGGCCCGAGGGGGGCGGACATTTCCACGTTCGCCCGCACTGACAGATGGAAGTTGCGCCGCGACCGGCGCCGGCAGCTCAGGGTCAGTTCGTAGTCTCCGGGTTCGACCGGGCGGGTGGAGATGAACTGGATGATCTCGTCCGACATGCCGCAGATCGCGCCGGTTACGGGCCGGTCCGCGGCACGCAACTCGACCCAGCATCTCTTCGGCCGGCTGAAGCCGGATCGCAGCCATCCATGTTCGGGCACCAGGCGCAGGCGGTTGCCGAGGGCCACCAGGGCGGACGTTGCCGATTTGCGCAGCACGCAAAGCCCCACGTAAGCGACAAAGCCCAGCATCGCGCGATAACGGACCGGCGCGCGGCAGCACATGCGGTTGAACCGCGACCGCAGCGCCTTGGGCGTTTCATGGGTCATCAGCGCCTGCGACAGGCCGACCAGACCGGGGCGCACGCGGAACCGGTCTTCGTATCCTTCGACTTCCGCCTTGTAGAGCCATTCGATTTCCGGCCTTACCGGGCGCGGGCCCATGAACACCATTTCGCCCCGCAATATGTTGACGAGCTGCGGCAATTCGTCGAGCCGGGTCTTGCGCAGGTAGGCGCCCAGCGGTGTTTCCGTCATGTTTCGCCGCGGCAGGGTACAGTTCCGCGTGATCTTCTCGGCATCGGCCGAAAGGGTGCGGAACTTGAGAATCCGGAACTGGGTGCGATCCTTTCCCAGGCGCCACCCGCTGTAGAATACCGGGCCGGGAGAGGTGAGTTTCTGCAGGGCCATGATGGCAAGGAAAACCGGGCTCAGAAGGACGAGCAGCACGGCGGCAAGCGATCGGTTGACCGCCTGATCGAGGATCGGATTTTCCGGGACATAGCCGGTCTTCAGCGCCGCACCGCTCAGAAGTCCCCGGTTCTGCCGTTGCCGCGCCGGCCGCACGCGCGGCGCGCGTGCAGGTTCGGGCCGCAGGATCCTTGCATTTTCGGCGTTTTCCGCGAACGGATTTGGCGGGTTCGCAAGATTACCTGTAACCGCACCAGTCCCTCTTTCCCGTTCTTTCGACGGGATCACCCAGCTTCCAGACATCGTTCCTCGCCACCCACACAGCGCACTCACAACCCGGTACACACACTCCCCCGACGGCGCGTCCGGAACGATTCAAGAGTTTTTCCCTTCGGACTTCACTTCATACCCAATACTACCATCAAGCGTATGGTCGGGGTTTGATTCGAGTCAAGGAAGGTGCAACGTATCAGATTGACATTGATCGCGTGGCGGTCCGATTGGACACAGGGCGGGAGCGGGAGCAGGATGACGGCGATGGCGGAAATGGCGGAATGCACGCCCTGCGGCCCTGCCTGTACCGGGCTTTGCCGGTGACGAGTTCCTCGCGCCATGAGGGAGGCGCCACCCGCCCCTCGGCGCGCTCGCTGGCAAGCGTGCTGGCCGTGCTGGTGCTGAAAGGGCTGGGCGTGGTGCTGAGCGTTGCCATATCGGTCGCCATTGCCGGGCTTTTCGGGGCCACCTCGGTCACCGATGCCTTCTTTCTCGCCCGGCGTGTGGTGATGAATGTGGCCGCGGTGCTGGAGAGGTCGGTTCAACTGGTGATGGTGCCGCCGCTGGTGCGCACGGTCGAACAGGAGGGCATTGCCGGCCTGCACCGGATGCTGGCCCGCTATACCCGGCGGCTGCTTCTGTATGCCGCAGTTGCGGTTGCGGCCGCCTTCGTGCTGGCGCCGCAGATCGTCGGACTTGTCGCGCCGGGGTTCGACGAGGCCCGGCGCGCGGCAGCGGTCCTGTATTTCCGCATCTTCGTGGTCACCTTGCCGATTTCCGCCTATGCGGCGCTTTCCGGGGCGATGTTCAATGCCGTGCGACGGTTCGCTCTGCCGGTTTCGGCACGGTTGCTGCCGCGCCTGTTTTCGCTGGTGGCGCTGGGGGTTCTGGCGGCAACCCCGCTTGCGCTGGGCATGAACCTGGTTGCCTGGGCTGTTGCCGTCGGTGTCGTCACGATGGGGGCGGTGTTCGCGATCGCCTCGAAGCGTCTGTTTGCCTCGCCCGGACCGGTCGCGGCGATCCGGGCCGCGAAGGTCCCGGCGCCGGTCAGCGGCGGCAGGCTCGTGGCACTGGTGCTGGGCCAGGTCCACATGCTGGGATCGTCGTGGATCGACATGGGGTTCGCATCGCTCACCGCTCCGGGCAATGTCGCGATTCTCGAATTCGCCCAGCGGCTGGTGAACATCGGTCCGGGCGCGGCCATCGGCAGCGTGATGGTCGTCTACTACACCGAGTTTGCCAGCGCCCTGTCGGCCGGGGATTCCGCGCGTTTTCGCCGGCATCTTGTTGAGGCATTGCGGATGACGGTTTTCATGGTTCTTCCGGTCGGCGTGGCGCTGTTTCTCCTGTCGCAGGATCTTGTCGCCGTGCTGTTCGCCCGTGGCGCCTTTGCGCCCGAGGCGGCGGAGACGACCGCGCGGATCGTTGCCCTGCTGGCGCCGCTGGTCGTCGTGAACGCACTGGTCAGCGCCTTTTTCGCGGCCATCCTGGCCGAACCTCGCATATCCCATCTGCGGGTTCTCGGAGCGGCTCTTGCGGGTTCCATCCTGGTCCGGGCGGGGCTGGACCTGGCGCTGATCGGCCGCATCGGGTTGCTTGCCGTTCCCATCGCCTCGCTGGTGTCGTCGCTGGTGCCGCTGGTCCTGATCCACGGGGCTGTGGCCAGGCGGACGGGCGGGTTTCTGGGAAAGGGAGACGTTGCGCCCTTCCTCGCGATTGCCGGGGCGGGTGCGGTGATGGCACTGGCGATGACGGCGGTGATGGCGTCGGGCGGTGCGTGGTCGGAGCGGGGTATCGGCCAGGCGGTCATGGTGGCGGCCGCGGCAATCGCCGGCCTCGGTGCCTATCTGGGTACGAGTTTCGCTTTTCGCCTGCCCGAAACCGAGGTGGTGCGCGATGCGTTGCGCCGGCGGATGGGCCGCGGGCAGGGGTGAAAGCGCGGCGCGCGTGCGCCGGAAATCAGGGCAGCCGGCAAAACGCGATATCGTCCATGAACACGGTGGCCGGAACGGGGTTGGAATTGGCGGTCACGCCGACCTGAAACCGGTCCACGGCCTCGCGGACCGGGGTGTTTTC
>JALTNO010000054.1 GCA_027000645.1 Paracoccaceae bacterium
CGAAATCATGAGCCGGATTTCCGAGCTGCAGAACAGCCTGATCTCGGTGGGCGATCTGACCGGCCCGGACTATGAGCTCAGGGACGCGTTGGGCATCACCATGAAGGATGCGGTCGCGCTTGCCGGGGTGATGGCCGATCTGCGGGATGCGAAAGGCATCGAGGACCAGGCTGTGGCGCTCGAGCGGCTGCGCGAGACCTACACCGCAGCGCTGGGCGGCGTCGAGAACATGACAGCCGAGCAGCGCACCCTGCTGAAGCAGCTCACCGACGCGGCGCTCGCCACGATCCGGTTCCGCTCCACCATGGACGATGCATCGGTCTCAGTGGGAGGGGCGGCAGCGCAGGCGACGGCATTGGCGGACGAGCTTGCCCGCGCCGCCGGCAACGCCATGTCGCTGGTGGCCCAAAGCCTCTCGTCGCTGCGCCAGAGCGAGATTCGCCTGCAATTCAAAGACGATCCGGTCGGGCTGACCAAGGCGCTGGCGGGGGCGCGGTTCGATGCCCGCGTGGGCGACATCTCTGGTGCTGATCCGATCGTGCAGGAAGGATTGCGCCGCCAGCGCGAAGCCTACGTCGCCAATGCCGAAGCCGTGGCAAGGAACCAGCAGACGCTGGCGGCGTGGAACCGCGAACAGCGCCGCGCCGCCGCCGGGGTGCGCGCCACCCGGAAAGCGCTCGAGGAACAGGCCACCGGGCTGGATGCGGCAAAGGAAACGCTGACCGCCTATGCCGAAAAGGCCGCCGATCTCGGCAAGGGCATCGGCGACAGCCTGGTGGGCGCCTTCCGAAGCGCCGAGCAGGCCATCGGCAACTTCGTGCGCACCGGCAAGCTGGATTTCCGCTCGCTGGTCACCTCGATGCTGGCGGATTTCGCGCAACTGTCGGCGCGCCGGTTCCTGCTGGGTCCGCTGACGAACGTCCTGTCCAGGGCGCTGGGCGGGCTCGGCGGACCGGGCGGGCTGCTGGCCAATGTTCTGCACTCGGGCGGCGTCGTGGGCGCTGGTGCCCCGACACGGGCGGTTCCGGCGATGGCCTTTGCCGGCGCGCCGCGGATGCACGGGGGCGGCGCAGTGGGTGTTCCCACATGGGCGGGTCTAGGCCCCGACGAGGTGCCGGCGATCCTTCAGCGCGGCGAGCGGGTGCTGTCGCGCCGCGAGGTGGCAGCGGGTGCCGGGGGCGCCGCGCCCGTCAACATCACCATCCAGACCCGTGACGCCGAGAGCTTCCGCCAAAGCCGCGCTCAGGTCGCCGCCGACATTGCCCGCGCCGTTTCGATGGGCAGACGGGGGATGTAGGCGATGGCGTTCCACGAGGTGCGGTTTCCCGACGACATCAGCCGCGGTGCCCGGGGTGGCCCCGAGCGGCGCACCCAGATCGTCGAGCTTGCCTCGGGCGACGAGGAGCGCAACGCCAGCTGGGCGAACTCGCGCCGGCGGTACGATGCCGCCTATGGCATTCGCCGGGCCGACGATCTGGCGGCTGTGGTCGCGTTCTTCGAAGCCCGCAACGGGCGGCTCTACGGCTTCCGCTGGAAGGACTGGGCCGATTACAAGTCCTGCTTGCCGTCCGGGACGCCCGCCGCGACGGATCAGAGCATCGGCACAGGGGACGGTGCCACCACCGACTTCCAGCTGGTGAAGGCTTACACATCTGGGGCCCAGACCTGGTCCCGGACGATAACCAAGCCGGTCGACGGGACCGTGCTGGTGGCCATCGACGGTGCCGAGCAGACCACCGGCTGGTCGGTCGACACCACGACCGGCGTGGTAAGTTTTTAAACCGCCCCAGCCACTGGCACCG
>JALTNO010000055.1 GCA_027000645.1 Paracoccaceae bacterium
AGTTCAGTCGTGCCGCCGTGCGTTATCCAGAACACCTCGCCCTCAAACCCTTTTATGTGCGTGCCCTCCTTTGCGAACACGCTCTCGGGGATGGCCACGGGGAACAAAACCTTGCTGTGGCCCAACGCGTCGAGCCGCGCCTCCAACAACTTGTACATGTTGTCGATCGCGCCGAACCCCCACGGCATGTAAGAGGACGGCAAGTGCAGCTGGGAAGGGGTGGAATGTCCCCGCCCATGTTCCATCGCCCCGGTGGCGCAGACCGGCTCCGGGACGGCGACCGACGCGGCGACTGCCCCGGTTGCCGGGCCGTCGCAGGCCGAGGCCGAAGCGAACATGCCGCCCGCCCCGCCGCCCCGGATCGACGAGAGGTACAGGAAGCTGCTGGAGCAGCTTCGGGCCACGGTGGCCGAACGGCCCGACGATCTGGAGGGGCAGATCCTTCTGGCCCGGCACGAGGCGAACGTGGAAAACTACCGCGCCGCCTACGAAGCGAAGGCGCGGGTGATCGCGCTGAAGGGGGCCGATGCGAACGCGGACGATTACACCGAACAGGCCGAGCTGATGATCCTGGCCGCCGGCGGCTATGTCTCGCCCGAAGCGGATGCGGCACTGGACGAGGCATTGCGACGTGCGCCCGCTCATGGGCCGGCCCGGTTCTATCGGGGGCTGAGGCTGTCGCAGGCGGGGCGGCCGGACCTCGCCTTCAGGATCTGGGAAGCCACGCTGCGCGACAGCCCGCCCGATGCGCCCTGGGTCGCGGCGATCCGGGCGCGGATCGAGGAAGCCGCGTGGCGGGCCGGGATCCTGTACGTTCTGCCCGACCGCACTGCCCCGCCCCCATCCACGCGCCCCGGTCCCGACGCGGCCGACATGTCCGCCGCCCGCGACATGAATGCGCAGGGCCGGGAGGCGATGATCCGTGGCATGGTCGGGCGGCTGGCCGCGCGGCTCGCCTCGGAGGGTGGCGACGCCGAGGACTGGGCGAAGCTGATCCGCGCCCGGGCGGTTCTGGGCGAGCGCGAGGCGGCCGGGAAGGCATGGGCGGATGCGAAGGCGGCGCTGGCCGGCGATGACGCGGCGCTGGCCCTGATCGAGGCGGCGGCGAAAGAGGCGGGGCTGACCCGATGATCCATGACACCATCGAAGAGTTTGCCGCCGCCCTCGAACCGATGACTGCGGTGATTGGGCTGGATCTGGGCGAACGGACGATCGGGGTGGCGGTTTCGGACCGGTTCGGCGCTGTGGCGACGCCGCTGGAAACCATCCGGCGGCGGAAGTTCACGCCCGACGCGGCACGGATTCTCGAAATCGCTGCCGAGCGCGAAGCGGGCGGGTTGCTTCTGGGCCTGCCCCGCAACATGGATGGCAGCGAGGGGCCGCGCTGCCAGTCCACCCGCGCCTTCGCGCGCAACCTGGCCCGGCTGACCGCATTGCCGATCGGCTTCTGGGACGAGCGGCTGAGCACGGTTGCTGCCGAGCGCGCCCTGCTGGAGGCGGATACGTCGCGAATACGTCGCGCCGAGGTCATCGACCACGTGGCCGCGGCCTATATCCTGCAGGGGGCGCTGGACAGGATGCGCCACATGCAGGCGGAGGATGACCGATGACCGATCCGGTCTGGGAGCGCGACGAGATCGATTCGCCCTGCGTGAAGATCTGCGTGATTCACCCTCGGGCCGGGATCTGCACCGGTTGCCATCGCACGCGCGACGAGATCGCGCGCTGGTCCACCATGAGCGCCGATGAGCGCGCAAGGATCCGTGCTGCTCTGCCCGCGCGCGCGCCGCTTCTGGCGG
>JALTNO010000056.1 GCA_027000645.1 Paracoccaceae bacterium
GTGGTGGCGGCATCGCCCAGGTCCGAAGCCGTTGCCGGCACGATCCCGCCCGGATCCAGCACCAGCAGCTGCCAGTCGTCGCCGCCCAGATTGCGGAAGGCGAAATTGCCCGGGTGGTTGTCCAGCCAGACCAGCCCCCGGCGGTTGAGCCAGCGCATCCCCTCATCGAAAGCCGCGGCCTGGCCCGGGGTCATGCCGCCCTGGCGGGCAATCTGGGCACTGGCCGAGCCTTCGCGAACGCGTTCGAGAATTTCGATCGTCTTGCCGTCGAGGCGGGCGTCGATGCTCTCGATCCGTTCGATCCGTCCGCCGGGAATGCCCGGAACGTCGTCGATCCGGCGCACGATGTCGATGGGCGCGGCGGTGCGGGGCTGACCGGCGGGCAGGGCCTCTTCGATGAGGCGGCGGCCGATCTCGTCCAGATCCGGCCCTTCGGCAGGGCGAAGGCTGATCCGCGCCACCGCGTCATCGCGCCCGGCCAGCGTGAAGACCTCGTTGTAACCGCCTGCACCCAGGCGTTTTTCCAGCGCAAGCTCCACGGGGAAGCCGTCCGGGGCAAGGATCGTCGCGCGATAGGGCGTGCCGGGCGGGACCTCTCCGATGGGGTTTGCCTCGACCGGGCCGGATGGCGCGCCGGCAGGGGCGGCACGGGGCGGCTGCACCGCCGGTCCCTCGGCGAGCCTCCCGGGGCCAAGGGTTTCGATGAAGTCCGCGGCCTCGCGCGGCGGATTGCTGAGGATCACCGTGTCGGTGAGGTCCTCTCCGCCGGTGCCGGCCAGTCTGTCAGCCCCCGCGCCGGCGCTGCGCGAGTCGGCGAGCGGCGGAAACTCGGGCTCGGGCAGACGCGCCGTTGCCGCGCCGTCGGCGGCATCCTCGGCACCGACCGCGGGTGAGACGCCGGCCGCGGGATCCGCGGCTTCGGACGCCTCGCCCGGGATGCGCTCGGTGGGGGCCTCCTGGAAGGCGCGCCGGGCCGAGCCGCCTTCGGAGAGCTCGCCGCCCCGGGCGAGACGCGGAGTGCCCCCATCCTCTACCGCCGCACCCGCACCGCGCGGACCGGCGGGCGGGGGCAGATCGGGCGGCGGCAGGATCGCCGTTTCCGTGCCGTCGAAAGCACCGGAAGCCGCGCCGCCCCGGGGTCCGCCGAGGCTGTCGTCGGGCAGCCCGGTTCGCTCTCCCGGCGGCTTGTAGATGTCCCCCCTCTCGGTCGGCATTTGTGCAAGGTCGTCGGAATTGCGTGGGGGATTTTCCAGGATCACGGTGTCGCCGGGCTGGTTGGGGCGGGGCCGTTTGCCACCGATCGGCGTGCCGCGCTCAAGGGGGTCGCGCAGGGTTTCCGCCAGTTCCTCGGGCGTGCCGCGCACGGTTTCGGCCAGCTCCTCCGGCGTGCCGCGGAGCGTCTCGCCCAGGCCCGGGGTCGAGGCGGGCGGTTCGGGAAGAAGCTCCTTGAGGTCTTCCGAAAGGATGCGGCGCTCCGCATCGGTCAGGTTCTCGCCGCCTTCGCGCAGCGCCCTGGCAACGATGGCCTCGCCGGCCTCTTCGGGCAGTGACGCGCGCACCGCCGTGCCGCCGGGTGCGTCCGGTACCGCCCCCGCGCCGCGTGCCGCCGCTTCGCCCACCTCTTCGAAGGCCTTCCCGGCCCCCGCCGCTCCCAGGTTCAGCGCAGCACTTGTCGCCCGCTCCCAGCCGCGTGCGCGGGCCTGGCGCAGATATTCATCGCCGGCAACCGTGCTCAGCCCGATGCCGTATTCCACGTCATCGGTCAGCGCGCTCACCGCCTCCCAGGCCTCCG
>JALTNO010000057.1 GCA_027000645.1 Paracoccaceae bacterium
TCGCGGGGCAGGGGGCAATGCCGGATCGCAGCGGCGATGCCATAGATCAGGAGGCGCGCGCCACACGCTCGCGGGCGATCCGGCGGCGGCAGTCCCGTGCCCGCCCGATGCCGCGGGTGGAGGCCGAAGCGGGCGCTTTCCGGATCGCGCCGCCCGGCCGGACATACGGGGCGCTGTCGCCGCTGCCGGTTGCGGCGCTGCGACTGGACGAGGCCACGGTGGCGCAGCTTTCCCGCCTGGGCCTGCGACGGATCGGCGACCTGCTGGGCCAACCCCGCGCGGCGCTGGCGCGGCGGTTCGGGCGCCGGCTGGTGCTGCGGCTCGATCAGGCGATGGGCAGTGTGCCTGAGCCGATCTCGCCCGCCCGCCCGCCGGACCGCTTCGCCACGCGCCTGACCCTGCCCGAGCCGATCGGGCTGAAAGATGATCTTCTGGCAGGGATTGACCGGATGCTGCCACGCCTCTGCGCGCGGCTGCGGGAACGGGGGCGAGGTGCGCGCACCTTTCGGTTCGAGGCGCATCGCACCGACCGGGCGGCCGAAATCGTTACCGTCGGCCTGGCCCGCCCGTCATGGGAGGCCGGGCGCATCCGCCCGCTGCTGGAGATGAAGCTCGACCGGATCGACGCGGGATTCGGGATCGACATGCTGCGGCTGGAGGCCGTGTGCACCGAGCCGCTCCATGCCCGCACCATCTCCGGCCGCCTGGAGGCCGGACATGCGGCGGCCGAGCGCCAGGCGGGCGGTGCCGGGCTCGACGACCTGATCGGGCGCCTGGGCGCGCGGATCGGGCTGGAGGCGATCACCCGCCTGCATCCGGCCGCCAGTCACATCCCGGAAAGGACGGCGACGGTCATGGCGGCGGCATGGTCCGAACCGGCCCGTGACTGGCCCGCTCCGCCCGCTGCCCGACCGCTGCTGCTTTGGCGACCCGAGCCGCTCTCGGCTCCCGACACCCCCCGGCTTCCGGCGCGGTTCCGCTGGCGCGGGCGCGACCACGAGGCGGCCCATGCCACCGGGCCGGAGCGCATCGCGCCCGAATGGTGGCTGGACGACCCCGACTGGCGCTCGGGTGTGCGCGACTACTGGGTGGTGGTGACGAAGGCGGCCGATCGGCTGTGGCTGTTCTACGCCCATGGCGACACGATGCCCTCGGGCTGGTTCTGCCATGGCAGCTTTGCCTGAGGCGGATCGTTTCGGCCCCTGCCAGAGATGACCTTCGGGGCACAACGGCGCGTCCCTTGCCTGGCGGGGGCTTGATTTGTGCCGGAAATGCCGCAACGCTGTGCGCATGACCATCCAGCCTCCCAGCCCATTCGCAACTGGCCCGGCTTCGGTTCAGGTCTCGTTCGATCGCAGCGAACTTCTCGCCATCCTGTCCGTCTATGGCCGCATGGTGGCGGCAGGCGAATGGCGCGACTACGGGATTTCCTGCCTGAAGGACACCGCCGTCTTCTCGATCTTCCGCCGCACGGCGGAACAGCCGCTCTATCGCGTGGAAAAGACGCCGCGCCTGCGCAACCGGCAGGGGCAGTACGCGGTGGTCGGCATGGATGGTCGGATACTCAAGCGCGGCCACGACCTGAAAACGGTGCTGCGGGTTCTGGAGCGCAGGCTGATCCGGCCGGTGAACTGATACCGCCGGAACGCTCTGCAGGCCATGCCCGACGGTTCTTTGCCTCCTTCATCTTGCCCCAAATACTCCGGGGGAGTCGCGGCCTGCCGCGACGGGGGCAGCGCCCCCTGTCCGCCTCGCCGCATCTTCCCTCGGCCGGTC
>JALTNO010000058.1 GCA_027000645.1 Paracoccaceae bacterium
GAGGTGATGACGATGCCTTTCACCGCATCATCGGCCAGAGCCGCGTCGATGCAGTTGCTCAGATCCTCCAGCCCCTGGAAGGTCATCACGTTCATGGACTTGCCGGGAACGTCCCAGGTGATGGTGGCGATGCCCTCGGCATCGGTGGTCATGGTGAAGTCAGCCATTGTTTTCGTCTCCGATCTGGTCAGCCGTCAGCGGGCTGCCATCCTTGCGGGTAAATCGGGTGCCATCGGCGTCGATGGTCACCATCATGTCGATATCGCTGTAACAGGCGGTCTCTTCGGGAGTGCGGGTACCGATCACGAGGAAGGCGGCCGGCGCATCGGTTCGATTCACCAGGTGGTGTCCGTTGGCCTCGCCCTTCGGAAAGGCGGCGCAGTCGCCGGGGTGCATCTCGTGTTTGCCGTCGTCGTCGATCAGGGTGCAGACCCCTTCCGTGACCATCACGAATTCGTCCTGCTCCATGTGCCAGTGCCGCAGGGACGAGGCCGCACCCGGTTCCAGCCGGACGAGGTTTGCGCCGAACTGCGTCAGCCCCCCCGCATCGCCCAGCCTTTGCGACGATCGCCCGGCCACGGCACGGGCCAGCCGGCCCGGATAGACCGAGCCCGTTCGCCACGGGATCCGCGAAAGATCGAGCTTCGGCATCACACCCTCTCGATCACCGTGGCCGCGCCCATGCCCGAGGCGATGCACAGCGTGGCCAGGCCCAGCTCCTTGTCCTGGCGTTCGAGTTCGTCCAGCAGCGTGCCGATGATGATCGCCCCCGTGGCCCCAAGCGGGTGGCCCATGGCGATGGCGCCGCCATTGACGTTGACCCGCTCCATGTCCACGTCGAAGGCCTGACAGAACCGCAGCACCACCGCGGCGAAGGCCTCGTTGACCTCGAACAGGTCGATATCGCCGATCTCCAGGCCGTTCTCGCGCAGGATCTTCTCGGTCACCGGGACCGGGCCGGTCAGCATGATGGTGGGATCGGTGCCGATCTTGGCGGTGGCGCGGATGCGGGCGCGCGGCTTGAGCCCATGCTTGCGGCCGAACTCCTCGTTGCCGATGAGGATGGCGGCGGCCCCGTCCACGATCCCCGAGGAGTTGCCGGCGTGGTGGACGTGCTCGATCCGCTCCAGATGCGGGTACTTGAGTAGTGCCACCGCGTCGAAGCCGGGCATGACCTCGCCCATCTGCTGGAAGGAGGGGTTGAGCGCCCCGAGGGTCTGCATGTCGGTCTCGGGGCGCATGAATTCGTCATGGTCGAGGATCGGCAGGCCGTTCTGGTCGCGTACGGTGATGATGGATCTGGCAAAGCGATTTTCATCCCAGGCCTTTTTCGCCCGGCGCTGGGACTCCACCGCAAGGCTGTCCACATCGTCGCGCGAGAACCCGTATTCGGTGGCGATGATGTCGGCGGAAATGCCTTGCGGGACAAAGTATTTTTCCATCGCCAGCGTCGGGTCCACGGCCACCGCCGCCCCGTCCGAGCCCATCGGCACGCGGCCCATCATCTCGACCCCGCCGGCGATATAGGCCTCGCCCGCGCCGCCCCTGACCTGGTTGGCGGCGAGGTTCACCGCCTCCATGCCGGAAGCGCAGAAGCGGTTGATCGACAGCCCCGGAATCGACTCGTCCAGATCCGAGGCCAGCACCGCCGAGCGGGCAAGACAGCCGCCCTGTTCCATCACCTGGGTCACGTTGCCCCAGATCACGTCCTCGATCGCGTGGCCGTCAAGATTGTTGCGCGCCTTCACCGCGTTGAGCGTCAGTGCGCTCAGCCGCAGTGCGGTCACCTCATGCAGGCTGCCATCCTTGCGCCCCTTGCCGCGGGGCGTCCGCACGGCGTCATAGATATAGGCTTCGGTCATGATGCTCTCCTCAGATTCGGTCCGACGGGTTGCCGGGCATCAGGTCATAGGGGTGTTTCCAGCCGGGCTGCTCGGCAAGGCGGGTCAGCCAGGCATCGATATTGGGCCATTCGGCGCGGTCGAAGCCGAACGGTTCGGGATAGTAGAGATAGCCGCAGCAGGACAGGTCGGCATTGGTGATGCCGTCGCCGACGATCCATTCGCGGTCCTCCAGATGGGTATCAAGGATCCTGTAGGCGGCCTTCAGCCGCCCCTGGTTGAAGGCGATCACCGGTTCGGGGCGCTTGTCCTCGGGCAGGAAGTTCATCAGGAACCGGGTCATGCCGGCCATCGAGCTGAGCTTGTGATTGTCCCACAACACCCAGCGCAGGACCTCGTAGCGTTCCTCGGCGGTCCGGCCACCGAACTTGCCGGTCCTGTCGGCGACCCAGGTCTGGATCGCGCCCGACTGGCTGAGCCGGAAATCGCCATCCACGAGCACCGGCGCCTCGCCCAGCTCGTTGATGTTGGCGCGATATTCGGGACTACGCGTCTCGCCGTTGAAGAAATCGACGAAGACCGGCTCCCAGTCGAGCCCCGACAGTTCCAGCGCCAGCGCCGCCTTGTAGGAATTGCCGCTTTCTCCAAAGCAGTAGAGTTGAATGGTCATGGCATGCCTCCCTTTGGCCGATGTCGCGGCGGGGGTTTCACACCCCCGCACCCCCGTGGAGTATTTCTGGCGAGATGAAGTCTGGTAACGGGGCATTAATGTTAATGTGGCACGAATGGCGGTGCGGAACAGGCTGGAGAGCCGATGGCCGCGCGAGGTGAAGCCCTGCCCCGATAAATCCGACAGCCAGGCGGTAAGGCGGGGCAGGGTGGATCTGCCGTCTTCATCTCGCTGAAAATACTCCCGCCGGAGGCTCTCGCCCCCTCCACGGGTGCAGCCGTTCGGACTCTCAAAGCGACCTCGCAATCAGTTCCTTCATGATCTCGTTGGTGCCACCATAGATGCGCTGGACCCTCGCGTCGGCCCACATCTCGGCGACCGCATATTCCTGCATGTAGCCGTAGCCGCCGTGCAGCTGCACGCAGTCGTCGATCACCTCGCACTGGGTGTCGGTGGTCCAGTATTTCGCCATGGCGGCCTTTTCCACCGTGAGTTCCCCGCGCAGGTGTTCGGTGATGCATTCGTCGAGGAAGGCCCGCGCCACCCGGGTTCTGGTGACGCATTCGGCCAGCTTGAAGCGGGTGTTCTGGAACTGGGTGAGCGGCCCGCCGAAGGCTTCGCGTTCCTTGCAATATGCGACGGTGCGCTCCACCGCGCCTTCCATCGCGCCGACGGCGCCGCAGGCGATGATCAGTCGCTCCTGGGGAAGCTGTTCCATCATCTGATAGAAGCCCCGACCTTCGACCCCGCCAAGAATGTTTTCGGGCGGGATTTCCACGTTGTCGAAAAAGAGTTCCGAAGTGTCGGCCGCGTGCAGGCCGATCTTTTCGAGATTGCGGCCGCGGGTGAAGCCTTCGGCGCCTTCGGTCTCGACCACCACCAGCGAGATGCCCTTCGCGCCAAGGCTCGGGTCGGTCTTGGCGGCGACGACGATCAGATCGGCGTGCTGGCCGTTGGAGATGAAGGTCTTTTGTCCGCTCAGGCGGTAGCCGTTGCCTTCGCGGACTGCGCGAGTTCGGATCGCCTGCACGTCCGAGCCGGCGGAGGGTTCGGTCATCGCCAGCGCCGCCACCATCTCGCCGGTCGCCATCTTTGGCAGCCAGCGCCTTTTCTGCTCTTCGGTGCCGTAGGCGAGGATGTAGTGGGCGACGATGCCCGAATGGATCGGGTTGCCCCAGCTGGCAATATTGGCGCGCGGCGCCTCCATCATGATCACCGCTTCGTGGCCGAAATCGCCGCCCGCGCCGCCATATTCCTCGGGGATGGAGGGGCAGAGCAGGCCCAGCTCGCCCGCCTGGGTCCAGATCTCGCGGTCCATCTGGCCCTGCTTGCGCCAGCGTTCGAAATGCGGCGCCCATTGCTCGGCGATGAACTGGGCGGTCATCTCGGCCAGCATCCGGTGCTCTTCGGTCATCCAGCCGGCCTTGCGTGGAAACAGTTGGGACATGGAGCCTCCTCCCCCTTGCGCTCAGCGCTTGCGGTCTTCGAGTTCCGAGTTGAACAGCCGCAGCCGATGGGTCAGGTTTTCACGATCGGTGACGCTGTCGAAATTCTCGAACAGGAAGGACAGGGCCTCGCCTTCGTCCAGCCCGGCATCGCGGGCAAAGCGTTTCAACCGGCGATAGCCGTCCTCGGTCATCGCGACGGGAAAGCGGCGGGTCAGGCGGAAACGTTTGGGCATGTCACCTCTCGGGATTGGAAGCGGGCGGGGGATCCGCCCGCCCGCGGGTCAGAACTGATCGGCATCAAGCGCCATCACCGTGCCGGCGCCGCTCTGGATGCGGGCCAGGTGCAGGGCGGTCGCGGGCAGCCGGCGGGCCATGTAGTAGCGCCCGGTGGCAAGCTTGGCCTCGTGGAAGGCCGGGTCCGGCGTGCCCGCCTCAAGCGCCGCGCGCGCCGCCCTGCCCATCCGCGCCCACATCAGCCCGAGGCAGACATGGCCGAACAGGTGCATGAAGTCGTAGGATCCCGCCAGCGCGTTATCGGGGTTCTTCATGCCCTCGGCCATGAAATACATCCCCGCCGCCTGCAGGTCCTTGGACGCGGCCTTGAGCGGGTCGAGGAACTCGCGGTCATAGGCCTCGTCCTGCCCGGCATTTTCCTTGATGAAGGATTTCACCAGGTCGAAGAAGGCCATGATGTGCTTGCCACCGTCCTGGCCCAGCTTGCGCCCCACAAGGTCGAGCGCCTGCACCCCGTTGGCGCCTTCGTAGATCTGGGCGATGCGGGCGTCGCGCACGAACTGCGACATGCCCCATTCCTCGATATAGCCATGCCCGCCAAAGACCTGCTGGGCCTGCACGGTCATGTCATAGCCCTCATCGGTGAGGAAGCCCTTGATGACCGGGGTCAGCAGCGAGATCAGCCCGTGCGCGTCCTCGTCGCCCATGCGGATGTGGCGGTCGATCAGGGTCGAGCCCCACAGGATGAAGGCCCGCGCCCCTTCGGTAAAGGCCTTCTGGTTCATCAGCATCCGGCGCACGTCCGGGTGCACGATGATCGGGTCGGCCGGGCCGTCGGGGTTCTTCGGTCCGGTCACCGCGCGGCCCTGCAGGCGTTCCTTCGCATAGGCCAGCGCGTTCTGATAGGCGACCTCGGCCTGGCTCAGCCCCTGCATGCCGACGCCGATCCGGGCTTCGTTCATCATGGTGAACATGGCCCGCATGCCCTTGTGCTCCTGCCCCAGCAGCCAGCCGGTGGCGCCGTCATAGTTCATCACGCAGGTCGAGTTGCCGTGAATCCCCATCTTCTCTTCGATCTTGCCCGCGGACACGCCGTTGCGTTCGCCCAGGCTGCCATCGGGGTTGACCAGGAACTTGGGCACGATGAACAGCGACACGCCCTTGATACCCTCGGGGCCGCCGGGGATCTTGGCCAGCACCAGGTGGACGATGTTCTCGGCCATGTCGTGTTCGCCGGACGAGATGAAGATCTTCTGCCCGGTGATCCGGTAGCTTCCGTCGTCCTGCGGTTCGGCCTTCGTGCGCATCAGGCCCAGATCGGTGCCGCAATGGGGTTCGGTCAGGTTCATGGTGCCGGTCCATTCGCAGGACACCATCTTCGGCACGAAGGTCTTTTTCTGCTCTTCGGTGCCATGGGCCAGGATGGTCGAGGCGGCGCCGTGGGTCAGGCCCTGATACATGGTGAAGGAATGGTTGGCGGCGCTGAACATCTCGCCCACCGCGGTGGCGATCACATAGGGCATGTTCTGGCCGCCATATTCCTCGGGCAGGTCGATGCCGGGCCAGCCGCCTTCCTTCATCTTCTCGAAGGCGTCGCGGAAGCCCGTCGGTGTGCGCACCACGCCGTTTTCCAGCACGCAGCCCTCGGTGTCACCCACCATGTTGAGCGGCGCCAGCACCTCGGAGCTGATCCGGCCGGCCTCTTCCAGGATGGCGCCGGTGAATTCGGGGTCGAGCTCGTCATAGCCGGGGATGCCGGCCTCGGACACTTTCAGAACGTCATGCAGGACGAATTGCGTGTCCTTGGTGGGGGCGGTGTAGCTGGGCATCTTCCTGATCTCCGTGACGTTTCGTTTTTCGGCCGCGACGGGCGGCCGTCCTATTCGGCGGCGCGCCTTGGCTGTTCGAGCGAGGCGAGCATCTGTTCGACCAGGCGGATCTGGTCCTGCAATTCCGCAATGGCGCCGTTCAACTCGTCGCGCCGGCGTTCAAGCTCGTCCAGGCGTTCGCGGGCAACCATGCAGGTGCGTTCAAGCTGGGTCTTCTGCCTGTCGCCCACATGATACAGATCCAGCAGCTGGCGAATCTCTTCCAGGCTGAAGCCGAAGCGCTTGCCCTTCAGGATCAGTTTCAGCCGGGCGCGGTCGCGGCGGGTGAACAGCCGCTTCTGCCCTTCGCGGATGGGAAACAGAAGTTCCTTGGATTCATAGAACCGCAGCGTGCGCGGGGTCACACCGAACGCATCGCACATTTCGCGGATGGTCATCAGTTCGTCGGTCATCATTGCATCTCGTCTCACCTGTTCCGGATGGGCGACAGGTGTTTCGCTCAGGCGGGTTTTACAACATCGGGTCCACGTTGACGTAAGTCGGACGTCACGTCACGAAAAAGGTGACGTAAGATCACTTCGCGTCAACTTCCGTCTGCGCAACAAACTTGCTCCGGAATCGGCCCCGTGCCCACGGGGCACCTGGCGCGCCCGGCCGGCAAGAGCGGGTGGCGATTCTCCCGTCGCGGGGTGCGCGGCGGCCTATTTCGCACCCCTTGCCGCAACTTCGCGCAGGGCCTTGAGCTCCTTGAGGGCCTCGTCGATCTGCCGGCGCTGGGATTCGAGTTCCTTCATCTGCCGATCCGCCATCTCGACAAAGGCCTTCATCTGCGCCTCGTTGCCCTCGTTTTCGTAGATCAGCAGCCACTGGCGGATTTCTTCGAGTTGGAACCCGAATTTCCGCCCGCGCAGGATCAGCTTCATCCGCGCCACCTCGCGCGGGCCGTAGAAGCGGGAGCGCCCCTCGCGGTCGGGCTGGAGCAGCTCGATATATTCGTAGTAGCGCAACGTGCGCGGGGTCACGTCGAACTCGGCGCACATTTCCTTGAACGAAAGTCGCGTGTCGGACATACCAGCTTCTCCTCGCGGGCAAACTAGGGGGGGACAACCGCGAGCGCAACCGGCAGGGTTGCTCTCGCACCACGGCCCGGCCCATAAAGGCGGCATCAGGCGGAAAAGCGGTTGAGCAGGAGCTGACCCGGTGGTGGACAGATCGAAACTGGCACGGCAATTCATCGAGGCCATCCCGCATGCGCGGGCGCTGGGCATGGAGCTGGTGGATATCGGCGACGGCACGGCGGTGATCTCGATGCCCTGGGACGAAAAGCTGATCGGCGATCCGAAGACCGGCGTGATCCACGGCGGCGCGGTGTCGGCGCTGATGGATACATGTTGCGGCGCGGCCGTGATGAGCCACCCCTCGGCGCCGGGGGGAACCGC
>JALTNO010000059.1 GCA_027000645.1 Paracoccaceae bacterium
ACACCGCCCCCCGCGATCCCGGCCGCCTGCCCCACGAAAAGGGCTTTCACATAAGCTGGGACCAGATCCACCGCGACGCCCGGGCGCTGGCCTGGCGGCTGGACGGGCAAGGGCCCGACGACGGCGCCTGGCGGGCGATCGTCGCCGTGACCCGCGGCGGCATGGCGCCGGCGATGATCGTCTCGCGCGAACTGGACATCCGCACCGTCGATACCATCTCAATCAAGTCCTACGACCACCAGAAGCAGTCCGACGCGGTGCTGCTGAAGATGCCGGACGAAAAACTCATGGGCGATGGTGAGGGGATCCTGATCATCGACGACCTTGTGGACAGCGGCAAGACGCTCGAGGTGATCCACAGGCTCTACCCCAAGGCCCATTTCGCCACCGTCTATGCCAAGCCCAAGGGCAAGCCGCAGGTCGATACCTACATCACCGAGGTCAGCCAGGATACCTGGATCTTCTTCCCCTGGGACATGGCGCTGCAATACGTGGAGCCCTATCGCGGCACCGACTGAGCGGCGGCGCCTGCGCATCCGGCGGCACGAGATCGCGGCCCTTCCGACCTTGCCCCCCATTGTTCCGCGTCGTATGCAGGGCGGCGGAAAGACCGGCGGGCGGGACCGCCGCAAAGGGGGCATCATGGCCGCGAGAATCAAGAGCTTGTCCAAAACCTTCGTCTGGATCCTGCTGGTGCTGGTGGTCGCCGGGCTTGGCGGCTATGGCGCGCTGAACCTGTCGGGCGGGGTCCGCACCGTCGCCAAGGTCGGCGACCGAACCGTGACCACCGACCAGTACGCGCGCGAGTTGCAGCGCGAAATCCGCACCATCGAGGCCCAGACCGGCCAGCCCCTGCCGATGACCCGGGCCCGCGAACTGGGCATCGACCAGACGGTTCTGGGCCGGCTGGTGACGCTGGCCGCCATCGACAACGAAATCGACCGCATCGGCCTGTCCATCGGCGACGAGAACCTGCAGAAGGAAATCCTTGCCGTGCCCGCCTTCCAGGGACCGGACGGCAAGTTCAACCGCGAAACCTACAAGTTCCAGCTCGAACAGGCGCGCCTGACCGAAGCCGAGTTCGAGGCCGACCTGCGCGCCGAGGCCGCCCGCACGCTGGTCCAGGGGGCGATCGTCGCCGGGGTGAAGATGCCGGCGGTGGCGACCGACACGCTGGCCGACTACATCTCGGCCCGGCGCAGCTTCACCTGGGCGCCGCTGCCGGCCACCGCGCTGGAAAACCCGGTCCCCGAACCGACCGAGGACGATCTGCGCGCCTATTACGATGCCAATCCCGACCAGTTCACCCTGCCGGAGACGAAACGCATCACCTATGCGGTGCTGACGCCGGAAATGGTCATGGACGAGGTGCAGATCGACGATGAAGCCGTGCGCAAGCTGTATGATGCACGCGCCGACGAATACGACACACCCGAACGGCGCCTGGTGGAGCGGCTGATCTTTCCCGACGAGGATTCCGCCACGCAGGCCCGGGCGGCGCTGGATGCGGGCGAAACCACCTTCGAGGCGCTGGTCGCCGAACGCGGCCTGACCATGGGCGACGTGGACATGGGCGATATCGAGAAATCCGACCTCGACCAGGGGGCCGACGAGATCTTCGCCGCCGAGACCGGATCCGTGGTCGGCCCGATCGCCACCGATCTGGGCCCGGCCCTGTTCCGCATCAACGGCCGGCTCGAGGCGCGCTCCACCCCGTTCGAATCGGTTGCCGCCCAGCTGCGCGACGAGCTGGCCGGCGAACGCGCCCGGCGGCTGATCGAATCCCGCGCCGAGGCCATCAACGACCTTCTTGCCGGCGGCGCCACGCTCGAGGATCTGGCCAGCGAGGAAGGGATGGAACTGGGCCGGATCGACTGGACCGCACAATCGGACGAAGGCATCGCCGCCTATGACGCCTTCCGCCGGGCGGCCGAAAAGGCCGGTCCCGACGACTACCCCGAGGCCGCGTTCCTCGACGACGGCGGCCTTTTCGCCCTGCGCGTAGACGAGGTGCTGCCGCCCCGGCCCGAACCCTTCGAAGCCGCACGCGACCGCATCGCCGCCGCGTGGAAACGGGCCGAAACCGAAAAGGCCCTGCGCGCCCGCGCCGAAGAACTGATCGCCACGCTGCGCGAGGGCGGCAATTTCGCCGCCGCGGGTCTTGACGCCATCGCCGAAACCGGCCTGACGCGAACCGCCTTCATCGAGGGCACGCCGCCGGACTTCATGAATCGGGTGTTCGAGATGGAAAAGGGCGAATATGCCGCCATTGGCTCGGGGGACCGCTTCTTCATCCTCCGCCTCGACGATACCCTGCCTCCCGAAGAGACCGAGGATTTCAAGGCACTGAAAACCGCCCTGGCGCAACAGGCCGACCAGGAGCTGGGCCAGGCCCTGTTCGAAGCCTTCGTCCGCGACGCGCAGGTCCGGGCCCGCCCCACCGTGGACCAGCAGGCCATCAACGCCGTTCAGGCCAACTTCCGCTGACGCCGATGACCCTGATCCCCGATTTCGAAACCTTCGCCCGCGCCTGGGAGGCCGGGCGGAATCAGGTCGTCCATACCCGCCTTGCGGCCGATCTCGACACGCCGGTTTCGCTGATGCTGAAACTGACCGGCGCCCAGAAGGACGCTTTCATGCTGGAATCGGTGACCGGGGGCGAAGTGCGCGGGCGCTATTCGATCATCGGCATGAAGCCGGACCTGATCTGGCGCTGCGAGGGCGCGCGCTCGTCGCTCAACCGCTCGGCCCGTTTCGACCCGGACGCGTTCGAGATGCAGGAGGGCAACCCCCTCGACAACCTGCGCGCGCTGCTGGCCGAAAGCCGGATCGACCTGCCCCCCGATCTTCCGCAGGCGGCGGCCGGGCTGTTCGGCTATCTGGGCTATGACATGGTGCGGCTGGTGGAACGGCTGCCAGACGTCAACCCCGACCCCCTCGGCCTGCCCGATGCGCTGCTGCTGCGGCCTTCGGTGGTGGCGGTGCTGGACGGGGTGCGGGGCGAGGTCACGGTGGTCTCTCCCGCCTGGGTGCGCGACGGGCTGAGCGCGCGCGCCGCCTACGCCCAGGCGGCCGAGCGGGTGATGGACGCGGTGCGCGATCTCGACCGCGGCCTGCCGGGGACAAGCCGCGACCTGGGCGACGCCCACGAGGTTTCACCGCCGGTCAGCAATTTCACCAGGGCGGACTACATGGCGGCGGTCGAAAAGGCGCGGGACTACATCCGCGCGGGCGACATCTTCCAGGTGGTGCCGGCACAGCGCTGGACCCAGGATTTCCCGCTTCCACCCTTCGCGCTCTACCGCAGCCTGCGACGCACCAACCCGTCGCCCTTCATGTTCTACTTCAACTTCGGCGACTTTCAGGTGATCGGGGCAAGCCCCGAAATCCTCGTCCGGGTGTTCGGGCGCGAAGTCACCATCCGCCCCATCGCCGGCACCCGTCCCCGCGGCGCCACCCCCGAAGAGGACCGCGCGCTCGAGGCCGAACTGCTGGCCGACCCGAAGGAGCTGGCTGAACACCTGATGCTGCTGGACCTGGGGCGCAACGACGTGGGCCGGGTGGCGAAAATAGGCACAGTGCGCCCGACCGAAAAATTCATCATCGAACGGTACAGCCACGTCATGCACATCGTGTCGAACGTGGTGGGCGAACTGGACGAGGGCAAGGACGCGCTCGACGCCTTCTTCGCCGGCATGCCGGCAGGCACCGTCTCGGGCGCACCGAAGGTGCGGGCGATGGAAATCATCGACGAGCTGGAGCCGGAAAAGCGCGGCATCTACGGCGGCGGCGTGGGCTATTTCAGCTCAGGCGGCGACATGGACATGTGCATCGCCCTGCGCACCGCCATCACCAGGAACGGCAAGCTCTACATCCAGGCCGGCGGCGGCATCGTCCACGATTCCGACCCCGAGGCCGAGTATCAGGAAACCGTCCACAAGTCGAACGCCATCCGCCGGGCCGCGGCGGACGCGGCGCGATTTGCCGGACGCGGCAACGGCTGACCCGCCCCCACGCGCCTGACCCTCGCCCGGCTTCTTCCTCTTGCCACAAGTACTCCCGCCGGAGGCATCGCGGCGGGGCGAAAGGCCGCCGCGGTTTCGCCACCCCCGCGCCCGGCGCTACTTCGCGTTCCGGGTCAGAACCGCCGACACCGGCACCAGCGCCACCCGGCTCGCCCGGTCCTGAAGCCCCCACAGCAGCAGGGCCGAAATCGTGTCCGGCCGCACCCGCCCCAGCATGATCACCGCCCCCTCCTGGCGGGCGCGAAAGGCCGCCTGATCGAGGAACCGCCGCATCACCACCGGCGTCTGGCCCGCACCGTCGAAATCGCGGAACACCACCGCCGAGGGCACGCCCTCGCGCGCCGCCAGCTTCTGCACGGTGTTGAGCCCGCGATTTTGCAGGACAAGCCCATGCCCGCTGCGCCGGACCAGCTCGGTCACCCGCTCGGCCACCGCGCGATCGCCCTGCACGCCGGTCACCGTTCCCTCCAGCACCGCCACCGCCTCGGGCACCCGCGCCAGCCACGATTCCACCTGCGCAGCGGCCTCTTCGGGCGCGGCCCCCTTCGGCAGATCGGCCAGCAACACCACCTCGAACCCGGCCACCCGATGGCGCGCCATCTTTTCCGCCGCCTGTGGCGCGGTCGGATCGATCGCGAATGTCAGCGGATAGGGAAACTCGGCCAGCGCCTCGGCCCCGAAGGACTCGGCATCGTCGATCAGCACGATCGACATGAGCGGAAGGTTGCGCGGATTCTCGTACGGTTCGGCAAAGGCCTCGATCGGCGGCAGGCGCGGCTTCTCCGGCTCGGCCGCAGGCTGTGCGGCCTCGTCGTCGCGCTCGGTCAGCGGCACGACCCGTTCCCCGACGCGGGGCCCGCCGGTGGCTGGCGTCCCGGCACCCGACTGGGGCAGGACCGCAATACGCGAGCCGCCCTGCCCGGCCTGCTCCGCCGGACCGCTTTCCTCCGGCGCCCTGGCAGGCTCCACGTCCGGCGCCGCCGGCTCTTCCCCGGCTCCGGCCACGGGCGCCGCCGGAGGCGCACTCGGCAGCCCGGCCGTCCCTCCGTCCGGTGCCGCCGGCGCAACCGGGCCGCTGTCCTCGGCCACCGTCGCGGATGCCGTCGGCGCGGGCGCGGGCGCGGGTTCGGGAGAAGCCGCCGTGTCGATGGACGGCGCCGGGCGGCGTTCTGCCCCCGGCTCGGCAATCCTCTGCGCGGGGGCGGACAGGTCCGGCCCTTGGGCGCCCTTCTCCGCCTTCGAGTCCGCCGGCACGCCCGGCGCTGCGTCGGGTTCGGGTGGCGCTGCGGGCGGCGGGCCGGTCATTTCCACCATGCCCGGCACGGCAGGCCGGGACGGCAGGTCGGAAATGCCCGAAAGATCGGGAGCGGTTTCGGCTTCGGGCGGCTTCGGCGGCACCACTCCGCCCGGCGCAGGCGCCCCCTCCGGCCCGGTCGCGGCACCGGTCAGTCCGGCGCCTTCCGGCCCGCCCGCACCCTCGCCCGGTTCCGGCAGATCGCCCGTGCGAACGGCCGCAGAAGGACGACCGGCCGACCGGCGGTCGATCTCGTCAACCGCGGGCGGCGCGTCGCCGGGGGCGCTTTCGGCAGCATCCGGCGCGGTGGGCATGGCTTCGACCAGGTCGGCATCGCGCCCCGCATCGCGCGGCACCGATGACTCCTTCTCCCCGCTTGGCGTGCTCACTTCCGGCGGCGAACTGCTTGCCACGTCCGGTTGCCGGGCCGGCTGCACGAGCAGGGCCATCGCCGCGATCACGACCGCCGTCACCGCCCCCAGGATGAAACCGCCCAGAAATCCGCGCATTCCGCCTTGCCCCTGTTCGTTTCTGTCCCCGTTGCCCGCCCGCGCCCCGGCCGCAGCCACCCCGAAGCCGGACGCCACCGCCATGCGCCCTTGACGCTGCGATGCTTCCCTGAGCATGTATTCACCGACCACTATAGCTTGGCCGGTCGCCCCGCAACCAGCCCCTATCGCGCGAAGGCAAGATGCTGCTCCTGATCGACAATTACGACAGTTTCACCTGGAACCTGGTGCATTACTTGGGCGAACTCGGCGCCGAAATCACCGTGCGCCGCAACGACGCCATCGACGTGGCCGAAGCCATGGCCATGAACCCCGCGGGCATCCTGCTCAGCCCCGGGCCGTGCGACCCTGATCGGGCCGGCATCTGCCTTGCGCTGACCGCGGCTGCGGCAGAGTCGCGCACGCCGCTCCTGGGGGTGTGCCTTGGCCACCAGACCATCGGCCAGGCCTTTGGCGGCCGCGTGGTGCGGGCGGGCGATATCGTGCATGGCAAGATGGGAACGATCCACCATGACGGTACCGGCGTCCTTGCCGGCCTGCCCACGCCCTTCGAGGCCACCCGCTATCACTCGCTGATCGTCGAGCGCGAAACCCTGCCCGACTGCCTGCGGGTGACCGGCTGGCTGGAGGACGGCACGATCATGGCGCTTGCCCATCGCGACCTGCCCATTCACGGGGTCCAGTTCCACCCCGAATCAATCGCCTCGCAGCACGGCCACGCGCTGCTGCAGAATTTCCTCAACGAGATGAAGGTTCCCGCATGAGCGACGCTCTCAAGCCGCTGATCGGCACCGCTGCCGATCGCCCGCTGACCCGCGAAGAGGCCCAGGTGGCCTTCGAACTGCTGTTCGAGGGCGAGGCCACGCCCAGCCAGATCGGGGGGCTACTGATGGCCCTGCGCACCCGCGGCGAGACGGTGGAGGAATACACCGCCGCCGCCGCCGTGATGCGCGCCAAGTGCCACGCGGTGCGCGCACCCGAGGGCGCGATGGATATCGTCGGAACGGGGGGCGACGGCAAGGGCACGCTCAACATCTCGACCGCCACCGCCTTCGTGGTGGCCGGGGCCGGGGTGCCGGTGGCCAAGCACGGCAACCGCAACCTGTCCTCGAAATCCGGGGCCGCGGATGCGCTGACCCAGATGGGCGTGAACGTCATGGTCGGCCCGCAGGTGGTGGAAAAGGCCCTGCGCGAGGTCGGGATCGGCTTCATGATGGCCCCCATGCACCACCCGGCCATGGCCCATGTGGGCCCTGTCCGGGCCGAGTTGGGCACCCGCACCATCTTCAACATCCTCGGACCGCTCACCAACCCCGCCGGCGTCCGCCGCCAGCTGACCGGGGCATTCTCGCGCGAACTGATCCGACCGATGGCCGAGACGCTTGGACAGCTGGGAAGCGAACGCGCATGGCTGGTGCACGGCTCGGACGGCACCGACGAGCTGACCATCACCGGCATCTCCTGGGTTGCGGCGCTGGAGGGGGGCGGGATCCGCGAGGTGGAACTGCACCCCGAGGATGCGGGCCTGCCGGTGCATCCCTTCGAGGA
>JALTNO010000060.1 GCA_027000645.1 Paracoccaceae bacterium
GTCTTCCGGTGGCCTACGACACCGCGCTGCTGGTGCCCGCCGAGGTGGTCACCACCCGCATGGGGCTGGATTTCGTGAAGGTGAAGGGGCCGGATGGCGAAGCAGTCGATCGCGCCGTCGTCCTCGGCGAACTGCACGAGATCGACGGGGTCGAGATGGTCGCGGTGCTCAGCGGCCTGACCGAGAACGACGTCGTGGTGACGGAAGATGAGTGAGCAGCAGAAAAAGCCGGTGCCACTGGGCATCGCCGGCGGGCTGACGCGTGCGTTCATCCGCTCGCCGCTGACGCCGCTGATGATCCTCGCAGCGCTGGCCATGGGGTTTGTGGCCCTGGTTAGCCTGCCGCGCGAGGAAGAGCCGCAGATCTCGGTGCCGCTGGTGGATATCCACATGCAGGCGCCGGGGCTCAAGGCCGAGGACGCGGTCAAGCTGGTGACCGAGCCGATGGAAACCATCGTGCAGGGCATCAACGAGGTCGAGCATGTCTATTCCTCGACCCGCGACGACTATGCCATGGTCACGGCGCGCTTCGAGGTGGGCACGTCGGCCGATGCCGCGATCCTGCGGGTGCATGACAAGGTGCGGGCCAACCTGGACCGCATCCCGGTGGGCATCGACGAGCCGCTGATCGTCGGGCGCGGAATCGACGACGTGGCGATCGTGACGCTGACGCTGACGCCGAAATCCGAAGCGGGCGAGATGACCGCCAACGACCTGACGCGGATAGCCCGCGAACTCCAGGTCGAGGTTGCCAAGATCGGTGATGTGGGGCTGACCTACCTGGTCGGCGACAGCCCCGAGGCCATCCGCATCGCGCCCGACCCGGAAAGGCTCGCGCTTTACGGGGTGACCCTGCAGCAGCTGGCCGGCAAGGTCGAGGCCGCCAACCGGGCGTTCTCGACCGGGCTGATCCGCGACAGGGGCGAGCAGATCCCGCTGGTGGCAGGAGAGACCCTGCGCGCGCCGGCCGAAATCGGCAACCTGCTGCTGACCACCCGCGACGGCCGTCCGGTCTATGTGCGCGACGTGGCCGATGTCAGCTATGTTCCCGATACCTCGGACAAGATCGTGGCCAATGTCAGCCGCGAGGAGAACGGCGAGATCATCCGCACGCCCGCAGTGACGCTGGCCATCGCCAAGCGGGCCGGCGCCAATGCCGTGGTCGTGGCCGAACAGATACTCGAGCGGGTCGAGGGCCTCGAGGGCCAGCTGATCCCGGAAACCGTTGCCGTCGAGGTGACGCGGAACTACGGCGAAACCGCCAATGACAAGGCCAATGAACTGCTGTTCCATCTGGGCCTTGCCACGGTGTCGATCGTGTTCCTGGTCCTGGTGGCGATCGGCTGGAGGGAAAGCTTCGTCGTCGCCATCGTCATCCCGGTGACCATCCTGCTGACGCTGTTTGCGGCGTGGATCATGGGCTATACGCTCAACCGGGTGTCGCTTTTTGCCCTGATCTTCTCGATCGGTATCCTGGTCGATGACGCCATCGTGGTGATCGAGAACATCGCCCGGCACTGGGGGATGAAGGACAAGGAGGACCGCAAGACCAAGGCCATCCGGGCGGTGGCCGAGGTGGGCAACCCCACCATCGTCGCGACGCTGACGGTGGTGGCGGCGCTGCTGCCGATGCTGTTCGTCAGCGGGCTGATGGGCCCCTACATGAGCCCGATCCCCGCCAATGCCTCTGCGGCGATGATCTTTTCCTTCTTCGTGGCGGTCATCATCACGCCCTGGCTGATGTTGAAATT
>JALTNO010000061.1 GCA_027000645.1 Paracoccaceae bacterium
ATCGCCGGGCTTGTGCATGCGCCCTTCAAGCCGAAAACTCCTCGTTGCCGGTGTGTTCTCACACCCGCATCGATAGCTGGAGAATTTTTCCAGTGTCAACAAAATTCTGGAAACTTTTTCGAGAATTTTTCTGTTGACGCTCACCCATATGGGGAAAATGATGCCGCAATCATGCGAGCGATTCTTGGAAGATTTATCGTAATGATCCACGAGAAGCTGTTGTTCAGCTGGTGCGACACCTTCGGCACATCCATTGATCGCACCTTTCAGTCGCCAGCCTTCAGGTTGCTGAGGATGCTGGAACGCAGATGCTCAGGCAGATCCGACAAGCGACCACGGAACAGATAGTCCATGCTGACCCCCCAACGTTCCGCGATAACGAAAGCCGCTTCGGACCTGAGTTGCTTCTCGCCGTTCACGGTCTTCGTGTAGCTGCTCGGGTCGAGGCCGAAACTATCGGCAAACTCCTTCCGCGTCAGGCCCAGCGCGTTCCGCAAGGCCTCCAGGCGGCTCCCGACACCGCGCATGTCGATCCGGGGCATGTCTTTGCGATTCTTCATACCTACAGGTAGGCGCATAATCGAAAAAATTTCCATAGCATAATCGTCGACCCTTGACCGCCGGAAAATTTTTCCAGTATCGAGAAGTATGGACACGATTTCCAGCATACGTGATCTCATCGGCCTCTGGCCCACCCGTGCCAGTCTTGCCGACGATCTCCGTGCACTTTCTCCGGGCATCGACGTGACCACGGCCCGGGTGCACAAGTGGGCAGAGAATGGCGCGATCCCGGCCAGATACCAACTCCCGGTTCTGATGGCCGGGCGCCGAAGGGGGTTCGACCTGTCCGCGGAACTGATCCTCAGACTGCATGCGCCACGCAGCGGCGAACCGACGCCGAGGTGATGATGAGCGGGCGGGATGGCATGAAAGACGAAAATGCAATGGCCAGGAACGACCGCCTGCTTCTTCATGATTCGGCCGACCTGCCCGAATACCCCATCGCCCCCGACGAACGGCTGGAAGGCCATTACTTCGTCCCCTTCTGGTTCAACCGCTGGCTCAACAGCGACTTCCGCCTGCGGGCCAGTGCCGAGGTGCGCGGCTATGGCCTCGACCTCTTCTTCATCGCCCAGAACCAGACGCCGGTCGGCACCCTGCCCACCGATGACGCGGTGCTGGCCAAGCTGCTGATGATCGACCTCGCGACCTGGAAGGATCTGTGCGCGCGCGAGATCGGCCCGCTCTATAACTGGCGCCCCTGCCGATGCGGCGACGCGATACGGCTGATGCACCCGGTGGTCACGGAACAGGCGCTCGATGCACTGAAACGCCGGCGCGACCAGATCGCGGCGCGGGAGCGCGAACGGGAACGCAAGCGGCTGATCGCGCTGAAACGGCAGATCGTCGAGGCCGGCGGTCATGTCGGCATGACGACCAATCCAGACTATCTCGGCCGGCTCGACGCCTGGCTGCTCGAAAACTGCCCCGGCAACCGGACGCCTGCCCGGGTGCGCGAGGCGATGGAGGCGATCGACCAGGGTTTCTGAAACGCGCCGTTTCCTTCCAGCGGAAGAAATCGGGAAGGACGGCGGAAGAAAACAGGAAGGACCGGGACGGATTTTGGAAGGAAGGGGACAGTCCGCGCGCATTCTCTCCGCGGAATTCCGCTCTGACAGGACAAGAAACGACATGAAAGGAAAGAACAATTCCGCACCACGCCGAAATCGCCGGGGGACTGTGA
>JALTNO010000062.1 GCA_027000645.1 Paracoccaceae bacterium
CCTGGGACGAAAAGCTGATCGGCGATCCGAAGACCGGCGTGATCCACGGCGGCGCGGTGTCGGCGCTGATGGATACATGTTGCGGCGCGGCCGTGATGAGCCACCCCTCGGCGCCGGGGGGAACCGCAACCATCGACCTGCGCATCGACTACATGCGGGCGGCCACGCCGGGGCAGGCAATCCGCACCACGGCCACCTGCTATCACATCACCCGAAACGTGGCCTTCGTGCGCGCCACCGCCACCGATGACGATTCCGACCACCCGGTGGCCACCGCCGCCGGCGCCTTTACCGTGGAGAAACGCTTTTGAGCCGCAAACGCCCCGAGCCCATGCAGGTGGTCAAGCAACGCCGCGACGCGGCGCTGGAGGCGCTGGTGCATGGGGTGCCCTATATCCGGTTTCTCGGCATCGAGTTCGACCGTCGCGGCGACGAGCTGACCGCCGTTCTGAACTATTCCGACGAGCTGATCGGCAACCCGTTCCTGCCCGCGATCCACGGCGGCGTGACTGCCGCCTTTCTCGAAGTCACGGCCATCATCACGCTGAGCTGGACGCATCTGTTCCCGCATATCGAATCGGGCGAGATCGACGCCGAGGCGCTGGCCAGGGGGGATCTGCCGCGCCTGCCCAGGACCATCGATTTCACCGTGGACTACCTGCGTTCGGGTTTGCCGCGCGACGCCTATGCGCGCGCCCGCGTCAGCCGCTCGGGGCGGCGCTATGCCTCGGTCCATGTCGAGGCCTGGCAGGATCACCACAACAAGCATTTCGCGCAGGCCACCGGACATTTCCTGATGCCGCCGCCGATCTCCGGGTCCGGTGACTGAAACCTCCGTCGCCATCACCCACCGCCGGGTTCTGAAGATCGCCCTTCCGATCGTGCTGTCCAATGCGACGGTGCCGCTTCTGGGGGCGGTGGATACCGGCGTTGTCGGCCAGATCGGCGAGGCCGCGCCGATCGGGGCGGTGGGGCTGGGGGCGATCACCCTGACCTCGGTCTACTGGATGTTCGGGTTCCTGCGCATGGGCACGGTGGGCCTTGCCGGGCAGGCGCTGGGCGCGGGCGACAGGGCCGAGGTGGCGGCGCTGTTGATCCGGGCGCTGATGATCGGCGCGGGGGCGGGGGCGGCGCTGATCCTGCTTCAGCTGCCGATATTCGCGGCCGCCTTCGCCCTGGCCCCGGCCAGCGCCGAGGTCGAATCGCTGACCCGCGGCTATCTGGGCATCCGCATCTGGTCGGCGCCGGCGGCAATCTCGATCTACGGGATCACCGGCTGGCTGATCGCGCATGAGCGCAGCCGCGCGGTGCTGGCGGTGCAGCTGTGGATGAACGGGCTCAACATCGGGCTGGACCTGCTGTTCGTGCCGGTGCTTGGCTGGGGGGTCGAGGGGGTGGCGCTGGCGACCTTCCTGGCCGAATGGTCGGGGCTGGCGCTGGGCCTGTGGCTGTGCCGCGATGCCCTTCGCGGCCGGGACTGGCGCCGCGCCGCGCTGATCTTCGATCGCGCGCGGTTGCGCCACATGGCGGCGGTCAATACCGATATCCTGATCCGGTCGCTGCTGCTGCAGGCGATGTTCGTGTCGTTCATGTTCTTCGGCGCCGGATTCGGCGACGTGACGCTGGCGGCCAATCAGGTGCTGATGCAGTTTCTGGCCATCACCGCCTACGGCATGGACGGATTCGCCTTTGCCGCCGAGGCGATGGTGGGCCGGGCGCTGGGCGCGCGCCGGCCCACCAT
>JALTNO010000063.1 GCA_027000645.1 Paracoccaceae bacterium
ATCAGCGACCCGTCTTCCGCGGAATAGATCCCGTCCGAACGGTCGTTGGCCTCGGCGATCACCGGCGAAAACGCCGCCCGCGAAAAGCTCAGATCCATCTCGTCGCAGACCTGCTGCAACCCGGCCTGGATCACCGTGAGCGTAATCGGATCCATGCTCATGCCCGGCACGCCCCCCATCCCTTCATCTCGCGAGAAATACTCCGGGGGGAGAGGCCCGCGAGGGCCGAGGGGGGCAGCGCCCCCCTGTCCCCGGCCGCCATCATTCCGCCCCCCCGATCTCGATCAGGATGTTCCCGTCCCGGTCGCCGCTGACCCGGTCGCCGGGTTCGATCAGAACCGTGCTGTCCATCTGTTCCACGATGGCCGGCCCCGATATGGCGAACTGCCCGGGCAGGAAGTCGCGCCAGTAGACCGGGGTGTCGTGCCATGCCCCGTCGAAAAAGACCGCCCGCTGCCCCGAACGTGCCGCCTCTGGCGTCGCCCGACGCCCCGCAGGATCGATCAGCGATGAAAGGTCCAGCTCGTCCCGCACCCCGATGACCGAGGTGTTGACGTTCACCACATTGGCCCGGATTTCCGACAGCTCCACCCGGAAGCGGTCGAAATAGGCCGCCTCGAACAGGGCCCGCAGCCCGGCCCGGCCCACATCCGGGCGCTCCAGCGGCACCCGCAGCAGATGCGTCTGCCCCACGAACTGCATGTCCACGCTGAAAAGATGACGGATTTCGCAAACCCCGATCCGCTCGCGCGCGATCAATGCCTCGCCCTCGGCCGCCTGCGCGGCAAAGACCGCGTGCAGCCGCCCCTCGTCCAGAGCATCCAGCGGCCTGTTGACCGTATTGACGAAATCATGCCGCAGATCGGCCACCACGCAGCCGATGGCATTGGTTATGCCGGGGCGGGCGGGCACCAGAACCCGCGGAATCCCCAGTTCGCGGGCCAGCGCACAGGCATGCAGCGGTCCCGCTCCCCCGAAGGCGAACAGCGCGAAATCGCGCGGATCCGCGCCCTGCGCGATCGAGACCATCCGAATCGCCCCGGCCATCTTCAGATTGGCCACCCGGATCACCGCCGCCGCCGCCGCCTCGGCGTCCAGCCCCAGCGGCGTGCCCAGCTCGCGTGCGAAGATCTCCTTCACCTGCGCCACCGTCACCCCGGCCTCCACCGTGCGGACCCGTCCCGGATCCAGCCGCCCCAGGATCAGGTTCGCATCGGAAATGGTGGGACGCCGCCCGCCGCGGCCGTAACAGATCGGCCCCGGATCGGCGCCGGCGCTTTCCGGCCCTACCTCCAGCAGCCCCGAGGCATTGACCCGCGCGATCGACCCTCCGCCCGCGCCTACCGTGTGCACATCCACCATCGGCACATGGATGGGCATGGCGTATTCGATCTCGATCTCGTTGGAAACGCTGGGCTGGGCGTCGCGGATCAGTGCCACGTCGGTCGAGGTGCCGCCCATGTCGTAGGTGATGAGGTCGCAATACCCGGCGCGCCGCCCGGTGAAGGCCGCCGCCATAACCCCCGAGGCCGGCCCCGACATCACCGTCTTGACCGCCTCTTCGGCCACCCGCGAGGACGACACCATCCCGCCATTGCCGTTCATCACCAGAAGCTCGCCTTCATGGCCGGCCCGGCGCAGCTCGGCAACCAGCCGGCGGATGTAGCGGTCCAGCAGCGGTTGCACCGCCGCATTCGCCGCCGCGGTCACTCCGCGTTCGAATTCGCGGCTTTC
>JALTNO010000064.1 GCA_027000645.1 Paracoccaceae bacterium
CCTGAGACCTGGACCCGCAACTGGTTTGCTGTCGTGGAGGGCACCCCCTACCGCGAAGACGCGGCCCGGGCCTGGCTGATCGCCCACGTCACCGACGGGCGGCATGACAGCCTCGCCGCCGTCATCGAGGCGGGCGAGGAGGCGGCGCAGCAGGTTTACAACGCCACCCTCGAGGCCGTGGAACGCTGGCGCACGCTGACGGCCAACATCCGGGCCATCGCAGAGGAGCACGCCATCTACAAAGCCGCGGCCCTCGAGTGCCTGAAGGAGGGCCAGCCCTACGAACTCCCCCTGCTTGAGCGGTGCCTTGAGCAGCTGGAAAGCCTGAAACGTACCCACGCGGAGGTGGATGATGCCGAGCAGCCCCCACTCCTCAATGACTGAGGCCGAGCGGAAGCGGCTCGAGTACGAGCGGCAGGAGGTCAAGCGGGCGCTGAGCTTGCTGCGGGCGCAGCTGGTCAGCGATGAGTACGTGGACGACATGCTCAGCGCCAGCGAGCTGCTGGAGATCCGGCAGGCGCTGCTGGCCGAGTTCGAGCGCTTGCGGCAGATCGCGTCTAAGTTCTACCGCGGACAGAGGCGAATCCCGACAGACGAAGAGCTGAAAAAGGCCCTTGGAATCTAGGGTGTGAGGGGTGTGACCATGAAGACCTGGAGCATCACGGACATCGACATCCGCCATGCCCTGAACGAGCTCGAGCGTAGGGGAGCCCGCGGGCTCCCCCGCTCGGAGCTGGCGGCCCACTTCGGGTCCGACCGAAAAGGGCGCGCGGTCATGGCCGCCATCGTCGAGCGCGGCATCGCGGCCATCGTCACGGCGAACAACCCGGCAGGGAGCGGGCAGGTCTACCGCCTGGCCCAGAGTGACGCCGACATCGAGCGCGAGGACCGGGAGCTGCTGAGCCGCATCGCCAGGCTCGAGCGCCGCCGCGCTGGGCTGCGGCAGGCGTGGGAGGCCGGGGGCGTGCGGGAGGAGCAGCCGGCGTTGTTGGGGGTGGGGTCATGAGCGTCGAAGCCATCACCTGGGCCATGCACATGGCCGAAGCGGGGGCCATCCCCTCACCCACGGCGGCCCACGTGCTCATCGTGCTGGCCGACTACGCCGACGGCGACAACGTCGCCTGGCCTGGGCAGAAGAGCATCGCCACGCGGGTTATGCGGTCGGAGCGGCAGGTACGGCGGGCCCTCGAAGAGCTCGAGGCTGCGGGGCTGATTCGCGCTGAAGAGCGTCGCAGACGCGACGGAGCCCGCACATCGAACGCCTACCACCTCAACGTAAAGCTTGCTTTCCAGCAACCGGACACCCATGACCGGTTGCAAACTTTAGCGAACCACGCTCAACCGGACACCCATGACCGGGGCCCCCGGACACCCATGTCCGGACATGAACCGTCAGTAGAACCGTCAGTTAAAACCACCCCCCCCTTACCCCCCCAGATGTCCGGTGGTGAGTCTGCGGCACCGGGTGGGGGTGGGGAAGAGGCTCGAGCCCAAACCCAACCCTTACCCTCCGGCCGCGACCTGGCCGCCCGCTACGCCAAGCGGGCCGAAGAGGTGCGCGTCGCGCTCTCGGAGCCGGACGTGGACCTCTACGTCCAGTTCCGCGCCGCGCTGCGCGACCGCATGCCAAGCGAGCACGCATTCCGCCGCTGGGTGTCCGAGGTAGTCTGGCCCGAGCTGCAGCGCCTGGGCGCCGAGCGCTTCCGCGCCGCCGTCGCTGAGGCCGCCCCGCGG
>JALTNO010000065.1 GCA_027000645.1 Paracoccaceae bacterium
GCCCTCGCCCGCATAGCGCCAGCGCTCCAGCGTCCGGTGGGAAATCCCCCAACGCCGGGCCAACTCCTTCTGGTTGAGGCAGTGCTTTCGCTGCATGTCCGTCTCCTCGCGTTCGATTCGAGGAGAAGATGCGACAATCACCTGTGGGATGTCGTCAGGATCATCGGGGGATGCGGAGGGGGATCAATGGAGCCTTGCCCTGCCGTGGTTTCCGGCAAGGTGGGGGATGGAAGGGGATGGCCCATCCCCCAGCCGATCCCCCATCAGGGCATTTCGGGGGCGGACACTGGCCGGTGGCGGCGAATCACTTCGTGTTCAGACGATAGCCGCCCTTGCGGTCGGACCGGATCAACTGACGCCAGTTCTTCTTCGACTTGAACACGTCGGCCATGCGCAGGCTTTTCGAGCCTGCCTGCGTCAGGATCACCTTGCCGTTCTGCCAGGGCTGGCCGGCCTCGCTTGCCTCGTGAAGCGCGCGCACCACCTCGGCCTGGATCGGCCCCAGCTTGAAGTGGTGACCGTTGCAGCGGACCTCGCGATAGTCGTCCGAAGCCCAGAAGCCGCCGCTGTCGCCGATGCCGGACCTTTCCGAGAAACCCTTCAGTTTTTCAAAGCGATCCCGCTCGTCACGTCTCATCAGGAGGTCGCCGATCAAGACAAGGATCGGTTCTGCCCCGTCGCGCAGGGCCGCGTAGTGCGCGCGTGAGGTCCGGAAGTTACAAATCTCGATCTCGCCACAGCGAAACAGCTGAAACACGTCGTGGGCATGGAGGTCGAGAAGACCGTTGTATCGGGTCCGTTCCCCCGGGATCCGACACCATTGGCCGTCGGTCGTTTCCTCGAAATCGCCGAACTCGAGCGGCACGCCATAGACCCGCACCGACAGCCTGATCTTGTCGTTCTCGGCCAGATAGATCAGGTCGTCCTCGGAAATGGACCAGCGTATCAGGATCTCGGGGAGCGTGAAATACAGCTTGTCGATTTGCATCCGCGCCCTCCGAATCCCGCCTCGATTGTTTTCAATTTGTTCTTATTCGCTTGACCCTCGGCGATCAATCCTGTTTTATCCTGTGTTATCCACAATCCGCTGGGGACAACATGACAGAACACCATACACTGGCCGACCGTCTGCGGGCCCGAGCGCACCAGCTGGGGTTGAGTCCGGCCCATGTGGCGGAAATGGCGGGCGTCAACCGGTCCTTCGTCTACGACATCCTGCGGGGGCGCTCCCTGCGGCCGAACATCGACCGGCTGGGCGCCATCGCCGCGGTGCTGAAGGTGGAACGCGACTGGCTGATCCACGGCATCGGCGAGGTCGAGGGCACGCCGCCCTTCATCGAGAACCCCGATGAGGCCTTCGTTGCAATTCCTCATGCGAGCCCGCGCCCCTCCGTGGGCGGTGGTGCCGTGGTCCAGGATCATGCACAGAGCGCCGGGCGCGCCTATCACTTCCGCCGGTCGTGGATAAAGAAAAAGCTGAAGGCCAGCCCCTCTCAGCTGCGCATCATGCATGTGGAGGGCGACAGCATGGCGCCGACGCTTCTGAGCGGCGACACGGTGCTGGTCGACATGGCCCGCCGCACGCCTAACCCGCCCGGCATCTTCGTGCTGGACGATGGCATGGGGCTGGTCGCCAAGCGGCTCGAGCACATCCCCAACAGCGACCCGCCCGCGGTGCGGGTGATTTCTGACAACAAGCATTACCCCGAGTACGAAAGAACGGCCGGCGAAATCCACATCGTCGGCCGCATTCGTTGGTTCGCGCGGGAGGTCTGATCATGGCGCATGTGATCATTCGCGGAGAAAACGGTCGTCGGCACGAAGTGGATTTCGGGGACGACGCCATCACGGTCGAGTTTCATGCCAGTGAGGAACATGTCGAACTGGTGATTGAAGCCCTGGATGAGGATCGGCCGCGCGAAAAGCGCCGGTTCGCCCTTGTCAACATCCCGCGATACCTGCTCAGCAAGGCCATGGCCGATCTGGCCCGCAGAGATCGCGCCGGGGGAGATGCCTTGTGACGACCGCATTCCGAGAGATTGACGATGCCGATCCGGCGCTGGCGCATTCAACCATGGTGCGGGGAATCGAGAAAACTCTCGCCTGGATCGGTGAACACGGCGGCATCCCCCTGACACAGTCCAAGGCGTTCAAGCGGGTGTTCGTTCACTGGGCAGCGGCCGAGTTCGACTGGCCCGGCTACACCGAGGCGGATCTCTTCGCTGTCAACAAGGTGCTGAACGAATGGGATTTCCCGCCGCTTGAAGTCCTTCACGATCTGATGGTGGCGATGAAGCTCGGCCGGCACTACAAGGGCGAGTTTCGGCTGACCAGAGCCGGACAGGCGCTGGTCAGCCGCCCCGGCCGGATCTTCGGCACGGTCGTTCCGTTCTTCCTGTTCCGCGTGGACCACACACGGTTCTCGCGCTTTGACGATACTCCGCTGCCCGGCAACTGGGATGTCTTCCTCAATGTGATCAACGTCGAAGCCGAGGATGGCGCGACCGGTGCGGATCTGCGCCGCGTTTTCTACGGCGACCCGGAGAAACCTTTCGACGACACGATGAGCAAGTTCTACGTCCAGGTGCTGCGCCCGCTCTGCTGGGCGGGTTTCCTGTCGAAGGACGAAGGCGGTCGGCGGTATCTCTATGAAGATGCCGTGTTCATGAAGACGCCGCTCTGGAAATCGGCACTGGTCCTGGATACCGATGCAGAGGTCGCGCCAGCGACCCGCCACTAAGTGCTGCCACTTCCCATCCTCTGCGCGGACCTACGCAGAACTGCCTTAACCCGTTGATTGCGGTTGTTTTTCTATGGCGCGCGGATAGCGTTGCCCCATGCGAACCACGATCAACACATCGCGACCGGGGTCCAACCCCCTGCCACCCGCCACCATGACGCCCCGCGAGCGCCGCACGGAGCTCTGCGCGCTGCTGGCCCTCGGGCTGATGCGCCTGCGGATGCGGGAACAGGGGCAACATATCGAGAGAACGGAGACTTTCCGCTACACAACTCACTCGACCAGAGCGGTAGTGCAGGTCCAACCGAACGGAGGACCGAATGAATACGCATGACCCCATCCCCGCGCGGCTCGCCGCGCTCAAGACCATGAAGACGCCCGAGTTGAAGACCCAGTGGCGAGAATTGTTCGACAGCGACCCGCCGCCCTTCAACCGTCGGTACCTCGAAAGCCGGCTGGCCTACCGCATCCAGGAACTCAGCCTTCGCGGGTTGAAGCCGGAGACGGTGAAACGGCTCGAACGGCTCGGCGAAGAACTCGACGGTGGCAATCGCAGCAAGAGCCGCATCCGGGCCGATCTCAAGCCCATCGTCGGCACGCGCCTGATCCGCGAATGGCAGGGCGTCGAGCATGTCGTCACCGTCACCGCCGATGGCTACGAATGGCAAGGCCGTCCCTACCAGTCGCTGTCCTCGGTCGCCCGCGCCATCACTGGCACCCGCTGGAACGGCTGGGTGTTCTTCGGGCTCAAGAACCGGAGCCGGCGATGACGGGCGTGAAGATCAAGCGCCGCTGCGCCATCTACACCCGCAAGTCTTCCGAGGAAGGGCTGGAGCAGGAGTTCAACTCGCTCGACGCCCAGCGTGAGGCCTGCGAGGCGTACATTGCCAGCCAGCGTTCCGAGGGCTGGGTGCTGGTACGTGACCGGTATGACGACGGCGGCATCTCGGGCGGCACGCTGGACCGCCCCGGCCTGCAGCGGCTGATCGCCGATATCGAGGACGGGCTGGTCGATGTTGTGGTCGTTTACAAGATCGACCGGCTCAGCCGGTCGCTCGCCGACTTCGCCAAGCTGGTCGAGGTGTTCGACCGCAACGACGTGACCTTTGTTTCCGTCACCCAGTCCTTCAACACAACCACCTCGATGGGCCGGCTGACGCTGAACATCCTGCTGTCATTTGCCCAGTTCGAGCGCGAGGTGACGGCCGAGCGCATCCGCGACAAGTTCGCCGCCAGTCGCAAGAAGGGCATGTGGATGGGCGGGGTGCCGCCCTGGGGCTATCGCGTCGAGAACCGCAAGCTTGTGATCGACGCGGAACGCGCGGAACATGTGCGCTGGATTTTCGCCCGCTTCATTGAAATCGGCTCGGGCACGGAGCTTGCGCGCGAAGTGGAAAAACGCGGTCTGCGTACGCCGCGCGGCAACCGGATCGACAAGAAGTTCCTCTACCGGATGCTCAACAATCGCGCCTATATCGGCGAGGCGGTCCACAAGGGCGAAAGCTACCCCGGCGAGCACAAGCCGATCATCGACCGCGCGACGTGGGACCGGGTGCACGCCATCCTGCGGGAAAGCCCACGCAAGCGCGCCGCCCGCACCCGGGCAGAGGCACCGGCGCTCCTGAAAGGGCTGCTCTATGGCCCGGACGGCGCGGCGTTTTCGCCCAGCCACACCCGCAAGGGCGGCAAGCTCTACCGCTACTATGTCAGCCAGACGGTGCTGAAGCACGGGGCTGGAACCTGCCCCATCGGCCGGGTGCCGGCGGGCCAGATCGAGGCCGCTGTCATCGACCAACTGCGCGCCGTGTTCCGCCAGCCCGAGATCGTGGCGGGGACGTGGAAGGCGGCGAAGGTAATGGACGGCGAAATCACTGAAGCCGATGCCCGTGAAGCCCTCCAGCAGCTCGACCCGCTGTGGGACGAGCTCTTCCCCGCCGAGCAGGCCCGCATCGTGGCGCTGCTGGTAGAACGGATCGACATTGGCACCGAGGGGCTCGACATCCGGCTGCGGGTGGATGGGTTGCGTGGTCTGGCGCGCGAGATGATGGCCGGCGACAGGGAGAAAGCCGCATGAAACCTGCCGCCACCCCCGACACCATCACCATCCACGTTCCCTTCCGCTTCATCAAACGCGGCGGGCGCAAGGAGGTGCAGCTTCCCGACGGCGCGCCGGTACACCGCCGCACCGACAACACCCTGATCAAGGCCCTGGCCCGCGCCTTCCGCTGGAAGCGGATGCTGGATTCGGGTGAATTCACCACCATCAACGAACTGGCAGAGCGGGAGGGGATCGCGCCCTCTTACATGACGCGCGTCTTGCGGCTCACGCTGCTCGCGCCCGACATCGTCGAGGCGATCCTGGATGGCAGGCAGGGCCCGGAGGTGACGCTCAGGCGGCTGCTGGAGGGGTTTCCGATGGAGTGGGTAGGGCAGCGTGTATCAAAATGAATTTACGAATAAATACAGTTGCTCACGACGACCATCCGCAAACGCTTCCGTGCGTTTGGATGCATCTACACCCGTTCAAAACATCTCGCTCAGCGCGCATTCTTGTTGCTTTCTTCACTTCCTCGTGCTAGCCGGGTGTTAGGCATAGCCTACGAGATCGCCTGAGCGGTCGACCCCGTCCTTGTGGCGGGGTTCATTTTTTCCTCTTCACTTTTTCAAAGCAACTGTACTTGCTGCCCAGTGTCGCGTGGTTTTCTGGGGTGATGTGACACTCGATCAGTTTTTCATCCTCCAGAAGCCGTTTGTAGGCGCGGTTGCTTGCGTGATAGCCACCAATGCAGATTGGCCAGAGGTAGAGATCGGCAAGTTGCGACATCGGCGATGACTTGTACTTGAATTTCAGGTCGTAAAGCGTGGTTGCCAAGTCCTCTTTGGTGAGTGGCTTGTATTTGTTCGAATTTTTCGGATCGAAGGGCATCCCGTCGGCCTTCAAATTCTGGTAGTAGGCCTTCAGTGCCCGATCTTCGGCCTTGTTACAGCGTTCAGGGCAAACACGAAGCCGCCGCCCATCCGCCATAGCGTGCTTGACAGATCGCTCCACTACAACACTGAAAGCGGTCTTGCAGAGCAACCAAGGGTTCTCATTGAATTTCTCGTTGTAGCGCGCGCAATAACCAGGCCGGTCAATCACACAAGCTATCCCGATCACCGGCGCGTCCCGCATCAGGCAATAAAGTTCCTCGTAGAATGCCGTTCGGTCAGTTTCGCTCAGATCGCGCAGCCAGAAGAATCCCTCATTCTGCGAACGGATTTCCGAGGAATGCAGAGGCTGCCCGACTTTCCAGTTTTTCATGAAGGCTTGATGTAGCTCACGAGCTTTGGTTTCGTCCTCATCCTTTACAAGTACACCGCCCAGCGCGAACCAGTCATTGCCATGCGCGGCCATCTTGCCCGGCTTGCGGTTTGGATGCCGAGTGCCGGAATCGTCGAGATATAGGTTCAGAATCTTATGGGGCACTGAGCGTTGGCCTTTCAAACTGCGTCAGGTTGCAATCGTCGCTTCCAGCAAGGCGATTTCTTCAGGAGTGAGGTCAAACAGATCATAAACGATACTGTCGATTTCAGCTTCGGCCTTGGCTATTTCGGCGGTGAGGCGGGCGATTTCGGCGCGGTCGCGGGTGATCCAGTCTTCCCAGTCCGAGCGTTCGGCGAGAGGAATATCGGCCTTGAACGCCCTTTTCACTTCGGCCCGGAAGGCGGCGAAATCAGGCAGGGTCCACCATGCCTTAAGCTTCCTTGTTAGCTTCGGTTCCCGACTGGGAGGGCACAGGTCGGGAATGCGGCGTGTCAGGGCAGTCTGGAGCTTGAGGCGGGTTTGGGCAGCGTCTGTCGCTTTCTTGGCCAAGCATCCGAGCTTTTCGCTGTTCTTGCTATTCAAATCAGGGATCGGCAGCGAAGCAATATCGGCTGCGTCGGCTTGTGAAAATCCGCCGCTCAAATCCGTGCCTGTCGATTTTAGATGAAGCCAAGTTGGACTGGCATTCAGCAACGCCAGCAACGCACCGTCATAGGGCATAGCAAACAGCGCGTTGTTAATAAATTGGCCTTCATCAACTTCCGAGAATGCGTGCTCTTTCAAGAATCGGCAAAATGCCACCTTTTTCTTTGAAAATTGAGGCGCATACGCCTCCTGCGCCTGTTGCAATTCGAACCATTCCTGCTTGGTCGCGCGCTTTTCCAGTCTTTCCTTGAAAGGCAACAGCCAATCGCGGATCGCCGGGTAGTCGTCAATGTCGATCCGGTTCTTGGGGATGTAGATCAGCCACAGCCCGCGCGCCTCGGCGCGCCAGCGTTTCAAATCCTTGCCTTCAAGAAACGGCTTCAGAATTTCGGCAGAGCGCGGGTCCTGGGCGCATAGGCGCTCCTTTGTCGGCGTGTCGATCACGAAGGCGGCATTCAGCCCGGTCTTGATTCCGTAGAGCGGCGAGCCATAGACTTCTTTGAGCGTCTTGCGGCCCGCCCGGATTTTCTCGCGCAGCGCCCGCAGGGCGGGGTTTTCCAGCTCCCACGATCCAGACCCCAGAGCCGCTTGCGGATAGGGGCCGCGCGCGGCCCCTATCCG
>JALTNO010000066.1 GCA_027000645.1 Paracoccaceae bacterium
GAAGGGGGCGGGCAAATCGGTCGCCCTGCATGTCGGGTTGATCGTGCTGCTTTTCGCGTTGCAGTTCGTGCTGCCCGCCTATCACCATGGCAACCTGGCGCGGATCATGGTGCTGGCGAGTTTCGCCATCGCCTACAACGTGATGTTCGGCTACACGGGACTGCTGAGCCTTGGTCATGCGCTGTTCTTTGCCGCCGGCATGTATGGCATGGGGCTGGCCATGCAGCATGGCGGGGTGGCGGCCGGTCCGGCTCTGGTTCTGGGGCTGCTGGCGGGGGTACTGGTGTCGGGGGTGCTGGGGGTTCTGGCCCTGCGCACCGCCGGGGTGGCCTTCATGATCGTGACGCTGATGTTTGCGCAGGCGGGCTATCTGAGCGTGCTCTATTTCGGCGCCTGGACGCGCGGCGACGAGGGTTTCGTCATCCGGCGCGCCGCGCGGATGCTGGGTGGGATCGACCTGTCGGATCCGGCCAGCCGCTATTTCGCGGCGCTGGTGCTGTTCGGGCTGTGCCTGGGGCTGGTTCTGTGGCTGGTGCACAGCCCCTTCGGGCGGGTTCTGATCGCCATTCGCGAGAACGAGGAGCGCGCGCGGATGCTGGGATATGACGTCTTCGCGCACAAGCTGGCGGCGGTGGTGATTTCGGGCTCCATGTCGGCGGCGGCGGGGGCGACCTATGGCCTGTTGTTCGGCTATGTGGGGGCGAGTTTCGCCTCGGTTCAGTATTCCATCTTTCCGCTGCTGTGGGTGCTTCTGGGCGGAGCAGGTACGGTGATCGGCCCGTTCCTCGGAACGCTGTTCATGTTCTACCTGATCGACATTTCCAGCCAGGTGACCAGCGCCTACATGCTGGTGGCCGGCGTGGTGCTGGTGGGGTTGACGCTGTTCGCGCCGCAGGGGCTGGCCGGCGAATTGCGCGCGCGGCTGTGGAGGTGGCTGCCGTGAGCCTTCTGTCCACCCGCGGCCTCAGCAAGCATTTCGCCGGGCTGCACGCGGTGCGGGCGGTCGACTTCGACCTTCCCGAAGGTCAGATCCGCGCCCTGATCGGTCCCAATGGGGCGGGCAAGACGACCTTTGTCGGGATGCTTTGCGGGCGGATCGTGCCCAGCGCCGGTTCGGTCATCTTCGACGGCCGCGACATCTCGCACCTGCCCGCGCACCGGAGGATCCGGCTGGGCATGGCCTATACTTTCCAGATCACCTCGGTTTTCGCGGGGCTTGGCGTGGCCGAGAACGTGGCGCTGGCGGCCCGGCGGCGGCTGCGCGGGGCGCGGGAGGTGGCGCGCGCGGTGGCTGCGGCGCTGGATCGGGTGGGGCTTGGCGACCGGCATGACCAGGTGGCGGGCGATCTCAGCTATGGCCACCAGCGGCTGCTGGAAATTGCCATGGGGATCGTGCAGGCGCCGCGCCTGCTGATCCTGGACGAACCCACCCAGGGGCTGGCCGACAGCGAGATCGCCGCCTTCAAGGCGTTGATCCGCGACCTTTCCGCGACCACGACGATCCTGCTGATCGAACACAACATGAGCGTGGTCATGGAAACTGCCGACATGGTGACGGTAATGAATTCCGGCGAAATACTGGCCGAGGGTACGCCGGTCGAGATCCATGCCGACCCGGCCGTGCAGGCCGCCTATCTGGGGACGGGGTGATGCTGGAAGTGGAGGCGATCGATGCCGGATATGGGCGTGCGCAGGTTCTGCGCGGCCTGTCCCTGAGCGTGGCGCCGGGTGAGATCCTGTGCCTTCTGGGCCGCAACGGGGCGGGCAAGACCACCACCATGAAGGCGATCATGGGGCTGGTGCCGCTGATCTCGGGCGCGGTCCGGTTCAAGGGCGAGATCCTCAGCGATCTGCCCGCGCACAAGGTACCCCTGCGCGGCATCGGGTACGTGCCGCAGGGGCGGCGGCTTTTCGGTGAACTGACCGTGGCGCAGAACCTGGAAATCGGCCTGCTGGCGCGGGGGTCGGACCGGGCCGTGCTCGGGGACGTGCTGGAGCTTTTCCCGCGCCTGTGCGAGCGGCTGGAGCAGCGTGCCGATACGCTTTCGGGCGGGGAGCAGCAGATGCTGGCCACCGCCCGTGCGCTCTGCCTGCGCCCCGAACTGCTGCTGCTGGACGAACCGACCGAGGGGCTTCAGCCCTCGATGATCGAGGCGATCCGGCAGGTGGTCGCCCTGATGCGCGACCGCGGCACCGCAGTGCTGCTGGTGGAACAGCGGGTCGATGCGGTGCTTTCCATCGCCGACCGCGTCGCCTTCATCGAGAACGGCCGCAATCTGGAAACTCTCGACGCGGCGGCGCTGCGGGCCGATCACCGGATCATCGAACGTCACCTGGGTGTCTGAATCCCGCGCCCCTCGCCGCTCTGCGGCCCTTCGCCTCGCCCGTTCCCCGCGGACTTTCCTCCATCCCGTGTTGACAGTGCCGCAGGTGCTGCCCCAAAGTCCGCCTGTATCCAGACGGGGAAGGATGCGCCAGGGCGCGAGGAGGTGCCAGTGGGCGAGCATTTCCGGCCGGAAACGCTGAACGAGGCGCTCGACATTCTTGCCCGGCAGCCGATGACCCCGGCGGCCGGCTGCACCGACCTTTTCCCGGCGACCGAGGCGCAAACGCTGCCGGGGCCGGTGCTCGACCTGACCGGGATTGCCGAGCTGCGCGGTATCACCTCGACCGCGCAGGGTTGGCGCATAGGTGCGACCACCACCTGGGCCGACATCCTGCACGCCGAACTGCCGCCGGGTTTCGACATGCTGCGCGACGCGGCGCACGAGGTCGGATCGGTGCAGATCCAGAACGCCGGCACGGTGGGGGGGAATCTGTGCAATGCCTCTCCGGCGGCCGACGGGGTGCCGCCGCTGCTGGCGCTGGAGGCGCAGGTCGAGATCGCCTCGGCCACGGGCCGCCGGCTTGTGCCGCTCGGCGCCTTCATCACCGGGGTGCGGCGCACCGTTCTTGCGCCCGGCGAACTGGTCGTTGCGGTTCATGTTCCGCGTGCGGCGGGCGCGGGACACAGCCGGTTCCTGAAGCTGGGATCGCGGCGCTATCTGGTCATCTCGATCGTCTCGGTCGCCGTGCGGGTGGTCGCCCGGTACGGGCGCGAAAGCCATGACGCCCGGGAGGGGCGCGCCGAGTCGGTCGCGCTTGTCGTCGGGGCGTGCAGCCCGGTGCCGGTCCGGTTGCGCGAGGCCGAAGCTGCGCTTGTCGGGCTGCCGCTGGCGGATCTGGCCGGGGCGCTTGATGCGGGGGCGGTTCGGGCGGCCTTGTCGCCAATTTCGGACATGCGGGCCGATGCCGCCTATCGGCTGGATGCGGCGGTGATGCTTCTGCGCCGCGCGCTTGCGGAACTGGCCGGGGAGGATGGCCAATGACCGACCACCTGGCAATCACCCTTACGGTCAATGGCGCGTGCCATGACATCCGCGTGGCGCCGGGGCGGCGGCTGTCATCGGTGCTGCGCGAGGATCTGGGCCTGACCGGGACCAAGGTCGGCTGCGACGCGGGCGATTGCGGGGCCTGCACGGTGCTGCTGGATGGTGAGCCGGTCTGCGCCTGCCTGACCCCGGTGGCGCATGCGGCAGGGCGGCGCGTGACCACGGTGGAAGGGGTCGGCGGCGAGATCGGAGAGCGGCTTCAGGCCGCCTTCCTGCGCCATGGTGCGGCGCAGTGCGGGATTTGCACGCCGGGCATGCTGATGGCGGCGGCGGCGCTGTTGCGGCACACGCCCTTTCCCGACCGCGCCTGCGTAGAGGACGCGCTGGGCGGGGTTCTGTGCCGCTGCACCGGCTATGCAAGCATCATTGAGGCGGTTCTGGACGCGGCGGGCAGCGGCGCGCCCCCCGCGCCGGAGCCGGGGGGCGCCGTGGGCGTGCCGCTGCCCCGGCTGGACGGCGTGCCGAAGGTGACCGGCGCGGAAGCTTTCGGCGCCGACGAATGGCCGCCCGGCGCGCTTGCGCTGCGGGTCGTGCGCTCGCCCCATTTTGCCGCCCGCTTCACCCTTGGCGACGTGGCCGGCTGGGCGCCCGGGGGGGTCCGGGTCTTTACCGCTGCCGACATACCGGGCGAAAACCGTTTCGGCACCATACCCGCCTATGCGGATCAGCCCGCGCTGGCCGAGGGCCGCGTGCGCATGCGGGGCGAGGCGGTGGCGGTGGTGGCCGGCCCGCCGGATGTGGTCGATGCACTGGATCTCGACCGCTTCCCGGTGACGTGGCAGCCGGAAGAGCCGGTTCTGGGCCTCGATCGCGCCCTGGCCGGGGATGCGATGCAGCTGCACGAGGGGCGCGACGGCAATATCCTGATTACCGGGCGGGTGCGGCGCGGCGATGTGGAGGCGGGCTTTGCGGCGGCGGCGGTGCGGGCCGAGGTGGCGGTGGAGACCCCTTTCGTCGAACACGCCTATGTGGAGCCCGAGGCCGGCGCGGCATGGATGGAGGGCGATGTCCTGGTGATCCGGGCCTGCACCCAGGCACCGGTGATGGACCGCGACGATACTGCCCGCCTGCTGGGCCTGCCGCCCGGGCGGGTGCGGGTGATTCCGGCGGCCACCGGCGGCGGTTTCGGCTCCAAGCTGGACCTTTCCGTGCAACCCTATCTGGGGCTGGTTGCGCTGCTGACCGGGCGAGCCTGCCGGATGGTCTACAGCCGCCGCGAAAGCATGGCCGCGACCACCAAGCGCCACCCGTCGCGGCTGCGCGCGCGGGCGGCTGCGGATGCGGACGGACGGCTGCTGGCGATGGCGTTCGAGGGGGATTTCGACACCGGGGCCTATGCCAGCTGGGGTCCGACCGTGGCGGTGCGGGTGCCGGTTCATGCCTCGGGTCCCTATCGCGTTCCGAACTATCACGCCACTGCGCGGGCGGTGCACAGCAACGGCCCCGTTTCGGGAGCGTTCCGGGGCTTCGGCGTGCCGCAGGCGGCGATCGTGCAGGAAATCCTGTTCGACGATCTTGCGCTGGCGGCGGGGATCGACCGGCTGGAATTCCGCCGCATCAACGCGCTGGGCGACGGGGACCGCACCGTGTGCGGGCAGCAGCTTTTCGGGGTGGGTATCAGAGACTGCCTGGATGCGCTGGCCCGGCCCTGGGCCGAGGCGCTGGCCGAGGCGCGGGCGGTCAATGACAGCCGCGCGCGGATCCGGCGCGGCGTGGGGGTGGCAAGCTGCTGGTATGGCTGCGGCAACACGGCGCTGCCCAATCCCGCCACCATCCGTCTGGGGGTGACGGCCGAGGGCCGGATCGTGCTGCACCAGGGGGCGGTGGATATCGGGCAGGGCTCGAACACGGTGATTGCGCAGATCTGCGCCGATGCGCTGGGCGTGGCGCTGTCGGATCTGGAACTGGTGGGAGCCGACACGGCGCGCACTCCCGATTGCGGAAAGACCTCGGGTTCGCGCCAGACCTTCGTCACCGGCAATGCGGCGCTGCGCGCCGGGCGGGCGCTGCGGGCGCGGATCCTGGCGCTGACCAACATGGGCGAGGATGCGGTGATCGAACCCGAGCCGGGCGCGCTGCGGGTTCGGGACGGGCGCGCCGAGAGGCGCATCGACCTTGCGGCGATGGCGCCCGACGAACACGGCTATGTTCTGGCCGCCGAGGAAAGCTATGACCCGCCGACCGGGGCGCTGGACGAGAACGGGCAGGGCGCTCCTTACGCGGTGTATGGATATGGCGCGCAAATGGCCGAGGTCGAGGTTGATACCGGCCTCGGCACCGTTCGGGTGCGGCGGATCACCGCGGCCCATGACGTGGGCCGCGCGATCAATCCGGCGCTGGCAAAGGGCCAGATCGAGGGTGGCATCGCCCAGGGCCTGGGGATGGCGCTGATGGAGGAATTCATCCCCGGCCGCACCGAGAACCTGCATGACTATCTGGTTCCGACGGTGGGTGACATGCCCCGGATCCGTTCGATCCTGATCGAGAAGCCCGACCCCGAGGGACCTTTCGGCGCCAAGGGGCTGGGCGAGCATGTGCTGATCCCCACTGCTCCGGCCATCCTGAACGCGATCCGCCATGCCTGCGGGGCGCGGATCACGCGGCTGCCGGCGCGGCCGGACCGGGTTCTGGCGGCGATCCGCGAGGCGGGGAGATGAGGGCGCGCGGGGCCGCGGGGGGCTCTGCCCCCGTCCGCCTGCGGCGGACTCCCCCGGGATATTTCCGGCCAGAAAAAGGCGGGAGGGCGCGGCGATGAGCACCCGGCGGATGCGCGAGGACAAGATCCGCTGCGATGCCTGTCCGGTCATGTGTTATATCGCCGAGGGCCGGATCGGGGCCTGCGACCGCTATGCCAATATGGGCGGGCGGATCGTGCGCTGCGATCCGCTGACCGTGCTTGACCGTTCGCTGGAGCGCGGCGACGAGATCAAGCCCTTCCTCAAGGCCCACTGGGACGGGCGCGAGGTGTCGGGGGACGATCTTTTCGTGACCGGGGTGGGGTCGGGCACCACCTATCCCGACTACAAGCCCGCGCCCTTCATCGTCAGCCGCGAACTGGAAGGGGTGGATTTCGTCACCGTGGTGACCGAGGCGATCTTTTCCTATTGCGGGGTCAAGGTGAAGATCGACACCGATCGCCATCTTGGTCCCGAGGCGGCCTGGGTGCGCTCGCGCGGCGAGGTGGTGGGGCACATGACCACCGCCGAATACGGGTCGCAGATGATGAGCCTGGGGGGTGTCGATCATCTGACCGGCGGCAGCAAGGCGGAAGGGCGCGCCACCTGCGATGCGCTGCTGCGTCTGTGCAATCGCGGGGCGGTGGAGCTGACCGTGGATGGCGGGGCCACGGTGGTGGTGCAGGCCGGCGCGGCGCCGGTCGTCGATGGCCGGCGGGAGGAGCGGATGCGGGTTGGCTGTGGCTCGGCCACCATCGGGATGTTCGCCGGCCAGTGGAAGGGCAAGGTGGACGAGGTGGTGGTGGTGGACGATCACATCACCGGGGTGGTCAGCGAGCATCAGGCCGGCAAGGTGCTGGGCTGGGCGCCCACCGGCATCCGTATTCGGGGGCATCGCTCGACGCCGGGGCGCTATTTCCGGGTGGCCGAGCCGGGCTCGGGCTGGGGGGGGACGGATATCGAGGATCCGCTGACCATTCTGGGCGAATGGGACCCGAAGAAGGGTGCCAGGCCGGGGCTGACGCTGCTGATGGTGTCCACCACCGGCGAGCAGTGGGGCTATTACGTGCTGGACGAGGATCTGGTGCCGCGCCCGGCGCCGCTGCCCGGGGCGCTGCGCCCGACGGTGGAACTGATCGCCGAGAACTGCGAACCGGCCCTGTGTTCGGTGCTGTTCATGGGCGGGGCAGGGGGC
>JALTNO010000067.1 GCA_027000645.1 Paracoccaceae bacterium
TCGCCCAGCGACAAGGGCCCGCTGTTCGAGCCCTCGGAAAGCAAGGTCTATCGTCACCCGACCTTTTTCGACATCCCGGAAGAAGTGGGGCACATGTGATGGCGAAGGTGGACGAGAACGCCCTGTTCCAGTTCCTGCTGCGCATGGGCGACAACACCCTGATCCTGGGGCACAGGGTTTCCGAATGGTGCGGTCATTCGCCGATCCTGGAAGAGGATATCGCGCTGGCCAACACGGCGCTGGACCTGATCGGTCAGACCCGGATGTGGCTGGGCTATGCCGGTGAGGTCGAGGGAAAGGGCCGCTCGGCCGACGACCTGGCCTTTCTCCGCGACGCGTGGGACTTCCGCAACCTGCTGCTGGTCGAGCTGCCCAACGGCGATTTCGGCCAGACCATGATGCGCCAGTTCCTCTATGACGCATGGGCCTCGGTGATGCTGGGGCATCTGAAGGCAAGCTCGGACCCGCGTATTGCCGAGATTGCCGCCAAGGCGGAAAAGGAAGCGGCCTATCATGTGGAGAGGTCCTCGGGCACGGTGGTGGGCCTCGGCGACGGCACCGAGGAAAGCCATGCCCGGATGCAGGCGGCGCTGGACTATCTGTGGCCCTATGTGGGCGAGATGTTCACCGGCGACGAGGTGGACGGCGCCATGGCCGCCGCCGGCATCGCGCCCTCGCCCGAAAGCCTGCGCGGAGAATATGACGCGCTGGTGAACAAGGTGCTGGAGGAGGCGACGCTGACCATCCCGCCGGGGGACTACGTGCACCGGGGCGGGCGCGACGGGCGCATGCATACCGAGCATCTTGGCCACATCCTGTCCACCATGCAGTGGCTGCAACGCGCCTATCCGGGCTGCGAATGGTGACCGCCGAGGGGCTTTCAAACCCGCTTGCAGGGGCTGGATGATGGCTGAACTGGTGAAACCTTCGGTCGAACAGGTCATGGAATGGCTCGATGCCGTTCCCGATCCCGAGATCCCGGTGATCTCGCTGGTCGATCTCGGCATCATCCGGCAGGTGGCGTGGGAGGGCGACACCCTGGTGGTCGGCGTCACCCCCACCTATTCCGGCTGCCCGGCGACATCGTTCATCAACCTGGCGATCGAAACCGCGCTGCGGGACCGCGGGATAGAGAAGCTCGAACTTCGCCAGCAGCTTTCACCGCCCTGGACCACCGACTGGCTGTCGGAAAAGGGCCGGGCGGCGCTGGAAAGCTTCGGGATCGCTCCGCCGCAGCCCGCCGGCGGCCCGCAGCGCTGCCCGCGTTGCGGCGGCGAGGATCTCGAACGGCTCAGCCAGTTCGGATCCACCCCCTGCAAGGCGCAGTGGCGCTGCCGCGACTGTCTGGAACCGTTCGACTATTTCAAGTGCATCTGAGGAGATACGGACGATGAGGACGGCCGACGCAATTGCAGTGAGGGAGGTCCTTGAGGACTATATCCGCGGCACCCGCAACAGCGACGCCGATCTGTTGCGCAGCCTGTTTCACCCCGGCGCCGTGGTTGCCGGGCATTTCGGCGAGGAACTTCTTGTCAGCGGGCCCGAGGCCTTCATCGAGAAGGCCTCCTCCACCCCCGCCGGGCCCGATTACGCGGCCTGCGTGGCCTCGGTTTCGGTCATCGGGCGGACGGCAACGGCATGCGTCCTCGAAGACGGCCTTTGGGGCGGCATGTCCTTCGTGAACCGCTTTCACCTGGTGCTGGAGCCCGATGGCGACTGGGT
>JALTNO010000068.1 GCA_027000645.1 Paracoccaceae bacterium
GGGCGGGGTGACACCGTCTCGGCCCGTTCGGGCGGCGCCGACCAGGCGCGGGCAAGTGCGGCCTGTTGCGCGCTTGCCGGTATCAGCGCCACCGGCGCCGGCCCGTCCCGGCCGGCGGCTGCCCCCGGACGCTGCGGCGCCAGCGACCACAGCCCGACATGCAGCCCGGCGGCCAGCACGACAAAGGCGGCGGCTTCGGCGGCGCGGATCATCGGGCGGCTCCGGTCACCAGGGAAACCCGGGCAAACCCCGCCTGCGCAAGCTGCGGCAGCAGCCGGGCGAGGATGCGCGCCGGCGCCCGGCCATCGGCGCGAATTGCCAGCGGCTGGCGCGGGTCCAGCCCGGCAAGGGCGGCAAGAACCGCCTCTTCGCCCCGGGCATCGCCAAGTGCCAGTTCCCCTTCGGTCGAGATCAGCAGGACGGCCCCCGTCTCGGCCCGCGCATCGCTGGCCGAGACGGGCGGTGTGACCTCGAAGGGGTCGGGCGGAGCGATCTGCGCGCTGATCAGGAAGAAGATGAGCAGCAGGAAGACCACGTTGATCATCGGCACGATGTTTTCCGTGGCGCGTCGGCGGCGGGGCGGGGGAAGAAGCGGGGGGGCAAGGCGCATGGGCGTCACTCCACCACGATCAGCCGCCGCCAGCCGGCCGCCCGCAGCACGTCGATGACCGCGACCAGCCGCGACAGGTCGGCTTCGTCGCCGGCGCGCAGCAGCACCGGCGCGTCCTCGTCCGGCATCAGCGGGGCCAGCCGCGCCGGCAGATCGCCAAGCGCCACCGCCCGCCCGTTGAGCGTCACCGTCTCGGGCAGGACCTGAACCAGCCGCGGCGGCCCTTCCCACCGCGCGTCGCCGCCGCCGCCGGTGATCAGCGGCAGGCTCGTGTCGAAGCCGAAGCGCGCGGCCAGCATGAAGAACACCAGCAGCAGGAACACCACGTCGATCATCGGCGTGAGGCTGGGCCTTCGGCGCGGGCGGGGTTCGGCGAAGGAAAACATCACCCGCGCCCTCCGCGCAGGAAGATGCGGGTCGCGGCATCCTCCAGGTCGGCCTGAAGGGCATCGGTGACGCTTTCGAACCAGCTGAGTGCCACCCCCGCCGGAATCGCCACCGCCATGCCGGCGGCGGTGGTCAGAAGCGCCTCCCATATGCCGCCGGCCAGCAGCGACGGATCGGCGCGGCTGCCGGCCTGCTGCAGGGTCTGAAACGCTTCGATCATGCCCAGCACGGTGCCCAGCAGGCCCAGCAGCGGCGCGATGGTGGAAATCAACTCCAGCCCGCGCAGCCCGCGCCGCGCCTCGGCCAGATCGACCCTGGCGCGGCGGGCAGTTTCCTCGCGCGCCTGGTCCTCGGTCAGGGTCGGGTCCAGCCGGGCGCTCATGGCGGCGTGGGCCAGCCGCGCCCGCAGGCTGCGCCGGCCCGCCACCGTGGCAAGCGCCTCGTCGCTGCGCCCTTCGGACCACAGCCGGATGGCCTGCGCCGTCGCGGCACCCGACCATGCCCCCATCAGTGCCAGCCGCCAGGTCTTCCACAGGATCAGCGCCATCGTCAGCACGCTGAGCAGCGCGATCAGCCACAGCGTCGGCCCGCCGCGGTCAAGAAAGGTCAGAAGCGAATCAGGCAGCATCCGGGGTACCTCGGGTTGAACCAGCGGGTGGGAAAATATGGCGGCGGGCCGACGCTGTGGCTGATCGCGCTGCTCAGCGTGCTGACG
>JALTNO010000069.1:0-610 GCA_027000645.1 Paracoccaceae bacterium
CGACGGGCTGGCGCTGCCCGAGGACGCGCAGGCCGGCGACTATGTCCTGTTCGACGGGATGGGGGCCTATTCGGTGGCCATGTCCACCCGGTTCAACGGCTACGGGCTGCGCGAGGTGCAGACCGTGCTGCGCCTTGCTGGACATTGACCGCGCGGGCGTTACCTTGGGCCGTGAACAGGTTAACGAGGAAGCGCCATGCAGAAATTCGGGAAAAGCCAGCCGGTGGTGCGGGTCGAGGATGTCCGCTTCCTGACCGGGGCGGGGCGGTTCGTCGATGACATCGCGCCGCCGGGCGCGCTTTTTGCCCATTTCCTGCGCAGCCCGCTCGCGCATGGGCGGATCGTCGCTCTGGACGTGGAGGAGGCCCGCGCCGCGCCGGGGGTGCATCTGGTGATGACGCTGGCCGATCTCGAGGCTGCCGGGATCGACGTGGCGATGACGGCAACCGTCCAGACCAACCGCGACGGCACGCCGGCGGCCGCGCCCGAGCGCCCGATGCTGGCCCGCGACCGCGTGCGTTTCGTCGGCGAGCCGGTGGCGGTGGTGGTTGCCGAAACCCCCGAGCAGGCCCGCGACGCGGCCGAGCTGATCGACTTAGAGACCGAGGAT
>JALTNO010000069.1:620-7227 GCA_027000645.1 Paracoccaceae bacterium
CCCGATCTTTCCCCGGGCGGCCCGGTGATTCATGCCCAGGCTCCGGACAACCGCGCCTTCGACTGGGCGTTGGGCGACGAGGAGGCAACCCAGGCGGCCTTCGACGCGGCGGCGCGGACGGTGGCGCTCGAAGTCGTGGACAACCGCGTGATGGCCTGTGCGATGGAGCCGCGCGGCTGCTTTGCCGAATGGGACGGGCAGCGGCTGCATCTGTGCTATGGCGGGCAGGGGGTCTGGGGGACCAAGGCGCAACTGGCCGAAAAGTTCGGACTGGACCCGGACCGGGTGCGCGTGACCACGCCGGACGTGGGCGGCGGGTTCGGCATGAAGGCCTTTCCCTACCCGGAGTATTTCGTGGTGGCCCACGCCGCCCGCGCGCTGGGCCGGCCGGTGCGCTGGATGGCGGATCGCTCCGAATCCATGCTGTCGGACAACGGCGCCCGCGATCTGGTGACGCGGGCAGAGATGGCCTTTGACGCCGACAACCGGATCACCGGCTACCGGCTGCATACGCGCTGCAACCTCGGCGCCTACAATTCGCAGTTCGGACAGATGATCCAGACCATGCTGTTTTCGCGCGTTCTGACCGGGGCCTACGACATCCCCGCCGCCTGGATGCGGGTCGAGGGGATCTACACCAACACCACCCAGGTGGACGCCTATCGCGGTGCCGGCCGGCCCGAGGCGATCTATGTGCTCGAACGCCTCATGGACCGCGCCGCACGCGAACTGGGCGAGGATCCGCTGGAGCTTCGGCGGCGCAACTTCATCCCTCCTTCGGCCTTTCCCTACCGTACGGCAAGCGGCGAGACCTATGACGTGGGCGAATTCGCCCGGGTGCTGGACCGGGCGGCCGAGCGCGCCGACCTGGCCGGGTTTGCGGCGCGCCGGGCGGCGGATGCGGCGGCGGGGCGGCTGCGCGGTCTGGGGGTCGGTTACTATATCGAAAGCATTCTGGGCGACCCTTCGGAAGGCGCGAAGGTGGAGTTCTGCGAGGATGGCACCGTGAACCTCCATGTCGGAACCCAGTCGAACGGGCAGGGGCACGAAACGGTCTTCGCGCAGTTCCTGTCCGACCAGACCGGCATCCCGGCCGACCGCATCCGCGTGGTTCAGGGCGACAGCGACCGGATTGCGAAGGGCGGCGGCACGGGCGGGTCGCGCTCGGTCACGACCCAGGGCACTGCCACGCTGGCGGTGGTGGATCGCATGGTCGCGGCCTTCACCCCCTATCTTGCCGGGCGGATGGGGGTGGCGCCCGAGGAGGTGGGTTTTGACGGCGAAACCTTCCGCGCGCCGGGATCGAACCTGACGCCGACCCTGACCGAGGCGGCCGAGATGGCCCGCGCGGACGGGCGCACCGATCTTCTGGTGCACGAGGCGCGGGCGAAGCTTGCCGGGCGCAGCTATCCCAACGGCGCCCATGTGGTCGAGGTGGTGATCGATCCCGAAACCGGCCATGTGCGGGTGGACCGCTATACGGTCGCGGACGATTTCGGCAATCTCATCAACCCGATGCTGGCCGAGGGCCAGGTGCATGGCGGGGTGGTGCAGGGCATCGGGCAGGCGCTGAGCGAACGGGTGGTATTCGATGCGGATGGGCAACTGCTCACGGCGTCTTTCATGGACTACGCCTTGCCACGGGCCGGTGACGTCCCCATGATTGACTTTACCCCCGTGCCGGTTCCTTCGACGACAAATCCCATGGGGATGAAGGGCTGTGGCGAGGCGGGAACGGTCGGCGCGCTGGCCGCGGTGGCGAATGCCGTGCAGGACGCGTTGTGGGACCGGGGCGTGCGACAGGCGGACATGCCGTTCACGCCGCGACGTGTGTGGGACTTGTTGAGACATGCCTCTGAAACGGCTGCATAGACGGATTCTGGGATGGCTCGGGCGCCCGCTGAGCGCCGAGCAGTCTCCGGAAACGCGCCACCGGCGGCCGCAGACGCATGTCATCATCCTTGACGGAACCATGTCCACCCTGACGCCGGGCTATGAAACCCATGCCGGCGTGCTGCTGCAATTGTGCCGCGAGATGGGGGCGCAGGTGTCGGTCTATTACGAGGCCGGGGTGCAGTGGAACAGCTGGCGCGACGTGATGAACGTGGTCACCGGGCGGGGAATAAACCGCCAGATCCGGCGGGCTTACGGCTATCTCGCCTCGCGCTACAAGCCGGGGGACCGGGTGTTCCTGTTCGGTTATTCGCGCGGCGCCTATGCGGTGCGCTCGCTTGCCGGGGTGATCGGGCGGGTCGGGCTGCTGCGGGCCGACTGCGCGACCGAACGCAACATCCGCGCGGTCTATCGCCACTACCAGCTGAATCCGGACAGCCCCTATGCCAGGGAGTTTGCCCGGGCTCATTGCCACGACGAAGTGCCGATCGAGATGGTCGGCGTCTGGGACACGGTGAAGGCGCTGGGGCTGCGCCTGCCGGTGGTCTGGCGCTGGGCCGAGCGCGAGCACCGTTTCCACGACCACCGGCTGGGGCCGAGCATCCGCAACGGCTATCACGCGCTGGCGCTGAACGAGACGCGCGAGGTGTTCGATCCCGTTCTGTGGCAGTGCCCGCCGGACTGGCCGGGCCGGGTCGAGCAGGTCTGGTTCCGGGGCGCGCATGGCGACGTGGGCGGGATGCTGGACGGGTTCGAGCGGGCCCGCCCGCTGGCCAACATCCCGCTGGTCTGGATGCTCGAGCGGGCCGAGGCGCACGAGCTGCCGTTGCCGGGGAACTGGCGCGCCCGGTTCTACACCGACGCCACCGCGCCGATGGTGGGGCCGTGGCGCGGCTGGGGCAAGATCTTTCTTCTGCGCAGGCGCCGGGTGGTGGGTCGCGATCGGTCCGAGCGGTTTCACGAATCGGTGCCGCCCGAGATGCGGCGCCGCTACTGGAAGGGCCGCACCGATGCCCGCGGAGCAGGGGTCATCCCGCTGGACGTGCCGCGTTGAGGCCGCTCCGGCACGGTCGGGCCTGCTGCGCGTCGCCTCCGGGGCGGTCGGCGAAACGGTCCGGCGAAATCCTGTGCGAAGGAAGGTTCGGTGGTAGCCCGTAGGGGAATCGAACCCCTCTTTCCAGGTTGAAAACCTGGCGTCCTAACCGATAGACGAACGGGCCATCCGGTGTGAGCGGGTCTTTAAGTAATCCCGCCGGGGGGCGCAAGACTAAAAATCGGCGGCAGGGAAAATTTTCGCGTCTTTCCGGCCGCTTTCGCGGGACCGGTGGCGAGCGGCCCTCTTCACGCGCGCGCGGCGTCTTCAAGACGCAGCTGGACCTTGCGCCGGCCGCCCCATTCGTTGATCTCCAGCCGCCCGGCAAAGTGGAATCGCGCGCCGCCATGGGCCTCCAGCGCCGGGCCGAGCTCCCCGTCGAAGGCGCCGAAGGCGATGGCGTCCACGCGCCCCGCCGCTCCGTCCGAAAGGGTCAGCTTCAGATGCGTCTCGCCCACGCGCCGGGCGTGGCGAACGGCCATGTCCGGCAGGGCAAAGCGCGGCGCCGGGGCGCCCGCCCCGAACGGGCCCGCCCGTTCCAGCTGCTCGATCAGCTCGACCGTCGCCGCGCCGGGCATTAGCACTCCGTCAAGGCGCAGATCGGCCGGCCCCATGGCGCCGGCCCCCTGCCGGGCCAGCAACTCTCCCAGACGCGCCATCGCCTCGTCCAGCCGCGCGCGGGCAACGGTCAGCCCGGCCGCCATCCGGTGCCCGCCGCCCCTGAGCAGCAGCCCCTCGCCGGCAAGCTTCTGGATGGCGGCGCCCAGGTCGATCCCGCTCACCGACCGGCCCGAGCCCTTGCCCTCGTCCCCGTCCAGCCCGATCACCACCGCCGGGCGGCCGGCGGCCTCCTTCAGGCGCGAGGCAACGATGCCCACCACGCCGGGATGCCAGCCCTCGCCCGCCGCCCAGACCAGCGGCGCGTCAAGCCCACGCGCCTCGGCCTGTTCCAGCGCCGCCGCGCGCACCGCATCCTCGATTGCCCGTCTTTCGGAATTGAGCTGGTCCAGGCGCTCGGCCAGTGCCTCGGCCTCGTCGCGCGACCGGGTGGCGAGAAGCCGCGCGCCCAGATCGGCCCGGCCCACGCGCCCGCCGGCATTCACCCGCGGCCCCAGCAGGTAGCCCAGGTGGTAGGTGCCGGGCGCGCTGTTCATCCGTGCCACGTCCGCCAGCGCCACCAGGCCGGGACGACGGCGCTGCGCCATCACCTTCAGCCCCTGCCGGACAAGCGCCCGGTTCACCTCCACCAGCGGCGCCACGTCGGCCACCGTGGCCAGCGCCACCAGGTCCAGCATCGCCATCAGCTCCGGCCCGTCGCCACGGCCCGCGGCCCGCAGGTGCCGGCGCAACTCCACCAGCATCAGGAACACAACCCCCGCCGCGCACAGATAGCCCAGCTCGCCGCTCTCGTCCTGGCGGTTCGGGTTCACCACGGCCAGCGCCGGCGGCAGCGTCTCGCCGCCCAGGTGATGATCCAGAACGATCACCTCGGCCGCCTTCACGGCTTCGGCGATCGGTTCATGCGACAGGGTTCCGCAATCGACGCAGACGATCAGGTCATGCGCGGCGGCCAGTTCGCGCATGGCCGGAACGTTGGGGCCATAGCCTTCCTCGATCCGGTCGGGAACGTAGAGCGTCGCTTCCCGCCCCATCTGCCCCAGCCAGTCGATCAGCAGCGCCGCCGAGGCGCCCCCGTCCACGTCGTAATCGGCAAAGATGGCGATACGCTCACCGCGCTGGACCGCCGCCCAGAACCGCGCCGCGGCCGCTTCCATGTCCTTCAGGCTGCGCGGATCGGGCAGCAGGTCGCGCAGTTGCGGCGACAGGTAGGCCTCGGCCTCCTCGGCCGGCACGCCCTGGCGGGCCAGAACCTGGCACAGCGCCGGCGGCAGCCCGGTACGCTGTCCGATCGCGCCCGCCGCGCGTTCGACCTCGAGCGACGGCCCGACCCACCTGCGCCCTGCCAGCGACCGTTCGACTCCCAGAAATGCCACCGCGCGCCCCGTGCTCTCCTGTTTCACCGCCGATCCTGCTTCCTCTTGCCAGATAATTCTCCCGCCGGAGGCCCCCGGCGGCAGCCGCCCGCGCGGGATCAGCTCGCGCGCCGGCGATACTGCATCCGCCGCACCGAGCCGGTGCGCGACCGCATGAGCAGCGTCGTCGTCTCGATCCAGCCGGACCCGCGCCGGATGCCGGGAAGAAGCGTGCCGCCGGTCACGCCGGTGGCGGCGAAGATCACGTCCGCGGTCACCATCTCGTCGCGCGAATAGACCCGGTCGAGGTCGGTGATCCCCGCCCTGGCGGCACGCGCGCGTTCGTCGTCGTTGCGAAACAGGAGCCGGCCGAAGATCTGACCGCCCATGCATTTCAGCGCCGCCGCCGCCAGAACCCCCTCGGGGGCGCCGCCCGCGCCCATGTACATGTCGATGCCGGTGGTTTCGGGCTCTGCGCAATGCATCACCCCGGCCACGTCGCCATCGGTAATCAGCCGGATCGCCGCCCCGGTGGCGCGTACCTCGGCTATCATCGCCTCGTGCCGGGGGCGTTCGAGGATGCACACGGTCAGATCGCCGGGCCGGCAGCCCTTCGCCGCTGCCAGCGCCTCGACCCGTTCGGCCGGTGCCATCTCCAGCGTCACCACGTCCGGCGCATGGCCCGGGCCCACGGCCAGCTTGTCCATGTAGACGTCCGGGGCATGCAGCATCGACCCGCGGGGGCCGATGGCGATGACCGTCAGCGCGCCGGGCATGTCCTTGGCGGTCAGGGTGGTGCCCTCCAGCGGGTCGAGCGCGATATCCACTTCCGGCCCCTGACCGGACCCCACCTCTTCGCCGATGAACAGCATCGGCGCCTCGTCGCGTTCGCCTTCGCCGATGACCACCGTGCCCCTGATGTCGAGCAGGTTGAGCTGTTCGCGCATGGCGTTGACGGCGGCCTGGTCGGCGGCCCGCTCATCGCCGCGGCCGACCAGCCCGGCCGAGGCCACGGCGGCGGCCTCGGACACGCGCGCGAGGCCAAGCGACAGCATGCGGTCTTCGAAATCGGGGGCTGCGTTCTGGGTGGTCATGGAAAATTCCCGGTCTGAACATCTGGTCCCCACGCAATAGCCCGGGGGCAGGCGCGGCCGCAAGGGCCGGGGCGCGAATGACAGGGGCCGGCCGGGCGGGGGCGGTTCGGCGAATTGCCGTTCATGCAGGGGTGCTTGCGCGCCAGCGGGCCTTGCGGGGCCGGCCCCGACCGTCTGAGGGTTGTGAGGACAGTTCCCGTGCGGACCCGTGGTAGATCTCCCTGACCAGAATGGGCAGCGTGACGACATAGGATCCCATGAAGAATATGCCCATGGCACAGTTCTGCAGGACAACGGCACGCATGGGCGGGGATTGCCTGACGCTGTGAAAACCTTCGATGATGGAATGTGTCACCCGGGCCATGAGTCCCGCCACGGGGTGATCGGGGCGTGGAGTGTGAAGGTGTTTGAGATGATGGAAGGAAGCGGCCCCGATCAGGAAAATCACGGACTGAAACGAAAGAATGGGCACGGCACCGGTTCTGTCTGCCATGGAGGCAACGAGAAACCCGAGCATCTGTACACCGAATTGAACCATGCTGGTCTGTACGACC
>JALTNO010000070.1 GCA_027000645.1 Paracoccaceae bacterium
AGGACAATGTCGGCGCCCCGGCGCAGGACGAGGAATTCGTGCTTGCCCATGCCGACAACATCCAGGCCACAGGCTTTCTCGAACATATCAAGCTGCCGCATTACGTTGACTTCCAGTCAGAGCTCGAGCTGGTGCGCAAGCTGCGCGCCGAAGCCGCCGAGCGGGCGCAGGATGCTGACGGGACCACCAGACAGAGGGCTGCGGAATGACCGATCAGGCCTACAATTTCACCTATCTCGACGAGCAGACCAAGCGGATGATCCGCCGCGCGATCCTCAAGGGTATTGCGATCCCCGGCTATCAGGTGCCCTTTGCCAGCCGCGAGATGCCCATGCCCTACGGTTGGGGCACCGGCGGCGTGCAGGTCTCGGCGGCCTGCCTCGTGCCCGAGGACGTCTTCAAGGTGATCGACCAAGGGGCCGACGACACCACCAACGCGGTTTCGATCCGCAAGTTCTTTGCACGTACCGCAGGCGTCGCCACCACCGAGCACACGGGCGAGGCAACGATAATCCAGACCCGGCACCGCATTCCCGAAGAGCCGCTCACCGAGGATCAGATCCTCGTCTATCAGGTGCCGATCCCCGAGCCCCTGCGCTTTCTCGAGCCCCGCGAGACCGAGACTCGCAAGATGCACGCGCTCGAGGAATACGGGCTGATGCATGTGAAGCTCTACGAAGACATCGCCCGCCACGGCCATATCGCCACCGCCTATGCCTATCCGGTCAAGGTCGAGGGGCGCTATGTGATGGACCCTTCGCCGATCCCGAAATTCGACAACCCCAAGCTCGACGGCTCGCCGGCGATTCAGCTTTTCGGCGCCGGGCGCGAGCAGCGTATTTACGCGATCCCGCCATATACGAAGGTGGTGAGTCTCGATTTCGAGGATCACCCCTTCGAGGCCTCGAAGGCCGATCATCCCTGCGATCTGTGCGGGGCCGAAAACAGCTATCTCGACGAGGTCATCATCGACGACGCGGGCAGCCGCATGTTCGTCTGCTCGGACACCGATTTTTGCAACAGCCGTCAGGCCCTGGGGCACCGCGGCAGGCTGAGCCCGGAGGATGCGGCATGAACGATGACGCCCAAACCCCGCTCTTGCGCGTGCGTAACGTGACCAAGACCTATGGCGGGCGCATCGGCTGCGCCGATGTTTCCTTCGATCTGTGGCCCGGCGAGGTGCTGGGTGTCGTCGGCGAATCCGGATCAGGCAAATCCACCCTGCTGGGCGTGCTTGCCGGACAGCTCGTGCCGGACCGGGGCGAGGTGATCTTCGATACCCGCGCCGACGGCCCGCGCGACACGATCACCATGTCAGAGCCCGAGCGGCGGATGCTGGCGCGCACCGACTGGGCGTTCGTGCACCAGAACCCGCGCGACGGGTTGCGCATGAACATCTCGGCCGGTGGCAATGTCGGCGAGCGGCTGATGGCGGTGGGGGCACGCCACTACGGCAATATCCGCAGTGCCGCTGCCGACTGGCTCGGGCGGGTCGAGATCGACGAGCTCCGCATAGACGACCGCCCGCAGGCCTTCTCCGGCGGCATGCAGCAGCGCCTCCAGATTGCCCGCAACCTCGTGACAGGCCCCCGGCTGGTCTTCATGGACGAACCGACCGGCGGGCTCGATGTGAGCGTGCAGGCGCGGCTGCTCGATCTTCTGCGCGGGCTGGTGCGCGACATGGGGCTCTCGGCGATCGTCGTGACCCATGACCTTGCCGTGGTGCGGCTCCTGGCCGACCGGCTGATGGTGATGAAATCGGGCCGCGTTGTCGAGGCCGGGCTCACCGATCAGGTGCTCGACGACCCGCAACATGCCTATACCCAGCTGCTTGTCAGCTCCGTACTTCAGGTTTGAACAGATGATCGAGATAGAGAACCTCTCCAAATCCTTCATGCTCCACAATCAGGGTGGCGCCGTGCTTGAGGTGCTGCAGGGTGCAAGCCTCACCGTGGCACCCGGCGAATGCGTGGCGCTGACCGGCAATTCCGGTGCCGGAAAGTCAACGCTCATGCGCATGATCTACGGCAATTACCTCGCTCAGGCTGGACATATCCGGGTGGGTGGGGTCGATGTGGCCAGCGCCGAGCCGCGCGAGATCCTGACGCTCAGGCGCGAGGTGCTGGGCTATGTCAGCCAGTTTCTGCGCGTGGTGCCCCGTGTGCCCACCCGCGAAGTGGTGGCCGAGCCGCTCCTTGCTCTGGGCCGTGAGAAGGGCGAGGCGCTGGCGCGCGCCGAAGCATTGCTCACCCGGCTCAATATTCCGGAAAGCCTCTGGAGCCTTTCGCCAACCACCTTCTCGGGCGGGGAACAGCAGCGTGTCAACATCGCGCGCGGCTTTGTCCGGGACTGGCCGGCACTGCTGCTCGACGAGCCCACGGCCAGCCTCGATCCGACCAACCGCGAAGTGGTGCTCAGCCTGATCGAAGAGGCCAAGGCGCGCGGCGCGGCGATCATCGGTATCTTTCACGACACCGAGGCACGTGCCCGCGTGGCGGACCGTGAAATCGACGTCTCGGTCTTTGCCCCGGCGGCCGCGTGAGATGCCCGCCGCACTCTTCGCCATTGTCGGCCCCTCGGGCGCGGGCAAGGACACCCTCATGCAGGCGGCCGCGCAGCGCCTGCCCGCGCTGCATCTGGTGCGCCGGGTCATCACCCGGCCGAGCGAGACGGGCGGTGAAGATTTCGAGGGCGTGAGCGAAGCCGAGTTTGCGCGCAGACAGGCGCGAGGTGATTTCGTATTGCACTGGCAGGCGCACGGGCTCAGCTACGGCATCCCCGCCCGGGTGCGCGACGTGCTTCGCGAAGGCCGCCCGGCGATCTTCAACGGCTCGCGCGCGATGTTGTCAGAGGCCCGGGCGCAGTTCCCCGCGCTGCGTGTGATCCATGTCACGGCGCGCGCGGAAGTGCTGGCGGCGAGGCTGGCCAGGCGCGGACGTGAAAGCACCGAGGACATCGCCGCCCGGCTGGCACGAGCCGAGATCGGCCTGCCGGCGGGAATCACGGCCATCGAGATCGACAATTCCGGCGCGCTCGATGCGGCTGTCGAGGCGCTTGTCGCCGCGCTTCAGCCCGAGAGTGTGAAGCGTTCGAGCTGATGAAACATCCCCGTTTCATCTTCGCCGAACAGGCAGAGATCACCGATGACGAAGGGCGCAGGCAGCAGCGGCGCAAGCAGCGGCGCAAGGACCGCCTCCACCGCATCGGCCTCGCCCGGGTGCAGACGGCCGGTGAGGGTCATGTGAAATCGAAACTCGTCCATGACATAGGGGTAACCCCATTGCTTGAGCAGGGCCTCCTGCCGGCTGCTGAGCCCGGCGGCCCGGCGGCGCACCAGCTCGGACTCGGTCGGAAGCGCGCGGTGATGATCGAGCACTGCGACCGTCTCGGCCGCGAGAGCCGTGATCGTGCGCGCATCGCCCTCTGGCACCAGCGCCAGAAACCGGCCGAGCCGCGCAAGGTGCAACGCCTTGCTGCGCGCCGGCGCAAGACGGTCGGCAAGCCCGGCCATGTCGGCTTCGAGCCGGGCACGGCTGGAGTTCGCCGCCAGACGAAAGGGCGGCTTGATCGTGGCATGAAACCCGTATTTGCGCGGCGTCGCGGTCAGCTCCCCCACTGGCCGGGGAAGCCCCGCAAAGACGGGGCGTTCAAGGCGTTTACCGGCAGCAGGATCCCACCCCAGCCAACGGGCTGCGAACTCGGCCAGAGCGCCATCTTGCGGCGCATAATAGATGGCATAGCGATTAAAATCTCTCATGCACTTACCACTAGGAGGTTTCTGTCACGGTTCTGTGACGCAACGGCCCTATCGACGCAACGGCCGCAACGGAGATGCCAATGAGCGATATAGTCCTGACCAATGCCCTCCTCGTGTTGAAGAACGAAGTGATCAAAGGCACAGTTCGCCTGTCGCAGGGCAGGATCGCGGCAGTTGATTCGGGGCGCACGTCTCTGTCCGGAGCGATCGACTGTTCGGGTGATCTTCTGCTGGCGGGGCTGATCGAGCTACACACCGACAATATAGAACGTCATATCGAGCCGCGCCCCGATGTGCACTGGCCCCATCGCGCGGCAATCCTCGCCCATGATGGCGAGTTCGCCTCTGTCGGGGTAACCACGCTCTTCGACGCCCTGCGCGTCGGATCGCTTTCGTCGGGCAAGGCCTCGTACCAGCCCTATGCCCGCGCTCTTGCCAGCGAAATCGCCGAGCTGCGCGCCCAGGGTGCCTTGCGGATCAGCCATTTCGTGCATCTGAGGGCCGAAGTCTCATCCGAGACGCTGGCCGAAGAGCTCGCAACGTTCACGCCCGAAGACCGTGTCAGGCTCGTTTCGCTCATGGATCATACGCCAGGACAACGGCAGTTTCGCGACCTGAGCTATCTGCGCACCTATCTGCAGAAGAAGCGCAGATTCACCGATGCCGAGTTCGAAGCACATGTGACCCACCTCAAGGACCTGCGCGCGGCGCATGGCGAACGTCACGAGCGCACGGCTGTCGAGAAGGCTGAGCAACTCGGAGCGGTGCTTGCCAGTCACGATGACACAACCATCGAACATGTCGCACAGTCGGCCGCGCGTGGGGTCCGGGTGGCCGAATTTCCAACCACGCTCGAGGCCGCGCACGCCTGCCATGAATACGGAATCAAGGTGATCATGGGGGCGCCCAACCTGATCCGTGGCGGCTCGCATTCGGGCAATGTGGCTGCCCACGAGCTTGCCCGCGAGGGCCTGCTCGATATCCTATCATCAGACTATGTGCCCTCTTCCCTCATGACGGCCGCCTTCCGGCTGGCCGATCTCTGGGATAACCTGTCGCGGGCCATTTCAACGGTCACAGACACGCCGGCGCGTGCTGCAGGCCTTGAAGATCGCGGTCGCATCGCCCCGGGCCTCAGGGCCGATCTCGTTCGCGTTCATCGGCTCGGCGGTCTGCCGGTTGTGCGTGCGGTCTGGTCGCAGGGTCACCGCGTGGGCTGAGACCGCAACGATCCTGGGACGAGCAAGCAAGACGCAAGCGGTGGCTGAGCAACCTTCATGAACAAACACCACCCGCTGGGTGGGATCGCCGGGCGAGAGCGCGTCCATGATCGCGCGCATGTAGGGCGTGCGCTCGGAGCGATAGCGCCCCGGTTCAGCCGTGGCGCGCGTTCCCAACCGGCGATGGTGATCCGCCCATTGCAAGACCGTCAGGTCGGAGTCGTGTCGGAGGCCGCTCCACCATGACCGAATAATCCCGTCCACCTCGTCGAAATCCTCAGCACCGTCATCCGAGCCTCGGCCGGACTTCGGCGAGGCTGTCGAGTTGTCCATGATCCGAAAGGCCCGGGCCTGGGCGTCGGTCAGGCCCTTCGCCACATGCACCGGTGCCGTCTCAAGCCCCAGCTGGCGCGCCGCTTCCAGCCGGGTGTGCCCGGCCAGCACGACCATCTGCTCGTCCACCACGATCGGCTGGCGCCAGCCGAACTCCGCAATTGAGGCGGCGACCCCTTGTCTGCGTGAAAGGGGTGAACGGTTCACCCCTCCTCAGAAGCAGCCGGTAGCGGTTACATCGGCAACAAGAAGGCGCGAGATCGTCTGCTGACTGATCTCGCAGGGCGGCTGAACCCGTGTCGCTGGATAGGTCCAAGCAAACCCTCGGCAAGATCGCGTTGACTTCGACAACGCGGTTGCACGCGCCCGCACCATTCGTGTCAGGCGCGCCGCAGATCGGGGCCGAGCACCCGCTTCGCCCCGCCGCGCTGCGCCGAGGGCAGCCGAATCAGCGTGGCCATGGCGTCGGCGAGCTTGTTCGACACCGGCTCTCCCTCGATCTCCTGCGCGAGGAACCAGTCGACGAGGCAGTCCTTCTTGCCCTGGTTCTCGGTGGTGATTCCGAAATGCGCGATCGCAGCCCGCATCAGTTCGAGATAGGGCGTCGTGTAGGGCACCGTGTCCGTGCCGGTCGCAGGTCTGACCTCGGGCAGGTAATCCGGCCAGATCGCCTTCACGAGGAAGCGCGGCATGCGGATGTCGATGAACTCCCAGTCCCGCGCCGTCAGGCGCCCCAGGCTGTATCTGCCCTCCCGCCACTGCTCGGGCCGGATGCTGCTGTGATAGCCCGAATGCAGGCCGAACCCGCTGCTGCCCCCGTAGCCCCAGCCGTTCGGGCGCTCCTCCGTGTAGCGGCCCTGCGCGATGAGATCGCCATCGCGCAGGGCGACGAGCAACTCGTTTTCCGCCTCCGCCTTCCAAGCGATGGTGGGATCCTGCGGCGGGTTCCAGTGGTTGTGCGCGGGCACCGGCTTCGGCGGCGCCTTGGCCGCCTCGGCGGCACGGCGCGCGACCGTCACGCTTTGCACATGGGCCAGCGCCTCTGAAAAACTCCATTGGGTACGGTCGAGCGATTGCAGCGACATCGGCGGCCTCGTGATTCTTGCGGGATGGCATGAACATAATGGGAACGTCTGAGCCCCTCAACCCATTCCGACGCTGCAAGGGTGGAGGGGTTCACCCTTTCTCCTCGCGCGTGGATTGACCGGTTCCGAGGTCGCGGGCCGCGGCGCAATCGGGCACCCAGGGATCATGATGTTCGATCCCGGTCCCATCCGTCGCCCCAATCCCCTGCCACCTGACAACATGACGCCCCGCGAGCGCCGGGCGGAGCTCTGCGCCCTTCTGGCCCTCGGCCTGATCCGCCTGCGGATGCGGGAACAGGGGCAACATGTCGAGAGAACGGGAGAATTTCCGCTTCACAACTCAGACATTCAGAGCGGTAGTGCAGGTCCAACCAACCGGAGGACCGCATGAACACGCACGATCCCATCCCCGCGCGCCTTGCCGCGCTGAAGGCCATGAAGACGCCCGAGTTGAAGGCCCAGTGGCGAGAACTGTTCGACAGCGAGCCACCGCCCTTCAACCGCCGTTACCTCGAAAGCCGACTGGCCTATCGCATCCAGGAACTCAGCCTTCGCGGGTTGAAGCCGGAGACGGTGAAACGGCTGGAACGGCTGGGCGAGGAGCTTGACGGCGGCGATCGCAGCAAGAGCCGCATCCGGGCCGATCTCAAGCCGATCGTCGGCACGCGCCTGATCCGCGAGTGGCAGGGCGTCGAGCATGTCGTCACCGTCACCGCCGATGGTTATGAATGGCAGGGCCGGCCCTACAAGTCGCTGTCGTCCGTCGCCCGCGCCATCACTGGCAC
>JALTNO010000071.1 GCA_027000645.1 Paracoccaceae bacterium
TACGAAAACGCGCGCCGGCAACCGGCGCGCGTCCTGGAATCGGGGGACGTGAGAGGGAATCAGAGCCCGCTGATATAGGCCGACAGGAAGAGCGCCAGCGCGATCGTCGCAAGCGCCAGGATCCGATCCAGGTTCAGAAGCATGACCAGACGCAGACCGCGATAGGATTGCTGCAATGCCGACATGGCCCATACCCCGCTGATTCAAGGTTCATCTTTACGGCTCACCCCGAAGGTAGCGCCCGATTGTGACCGCATTGCGGCGCCCGTCTGGCACGGGCGGGGCATTTCGCCCCGATCCCCGGCTCAGCAGAACAGGTCGTTGCCCAGCGCGAACACCATCAGCGACAGGATCAGCGCGATGCCCACCGCCATCAGGATGCGCAGCGCCGCATCGCTGGGCGGCTTTCCGGCCACGGCCTCGTAGGCGTAGAACACCAGGTGTCCGCCATCCAGCGCCGGGATCGGAAACAGGTTCAGCAGGCCCACCGCGGCGGACAGCACCGCAATGAACCAGATGAAGCTCTGCGCCCCCTGCGCCGCCATCGCACCCGAGGTTTCGGCAATGCCGATCGGACCCGAGATGTTGCAGCTGCTGATCGCCCCGGTGATCATGTGCCACAGCCCCGACAGCGACCCGGCCACGATGGCCCAGGTCTGCACGACGCCGCCGATCAGCGCCTTCAGCGGGCCGGGCGTTTCGGTCCGGGGTTCGAACGCCATGCCGCCGGCAATGCCGATCCGCCACACGGTCTGGAAACCGCCATCGGGCAGGGGTTCGTCGGTGCGCCGCGGCGCAAGCGTGAAGGTCAGAGCCTGCCCGCCACGCCACACATCGATCAGGAGCGGCCGGCCATCCGAGGCCTCGACCGCCTCCTTGAGCTGCTCGAAGGCGAAGATCGGCCGGCCGTCCACCGCGGTGATCACGTCACCGGGACGAAAGCCGCTGTCCATCGCCGCGCTGCGCGGGCTGACTTGGGCCACCAGCGGCGGGAACGGATAGGGCCCCCTGACCACCATCTCGCGCCCGTCCCGGCGCACCCGGTAGTCCAGCACCGCCTGCCGGGGAATGCCGGCGATGAAATCCGCCCAGGCGGGATCGTCCAGGCTGGGCGCGTCGGCACCGGCGATGCCCAGGATCTGATCGCCCTCCCGCAACTCGTAATGGCCGCCGGGCAGCGGGCGAAGCTCGCCCACCGTGAGCGGATCGCTGGCCACGCCGCGCAGCATGAACACCGCCGAAAACACCGCGATCGAAAGAATGAAGTTGAAGATCGGCCCCGCCGCCACGGTCGCCGTTCGCGCCCATAGCGGCGCTCCGTGCATGGTGTGGCGCAGGTTTTCGGGGTTGTCCTTGTAGATCTCGGCCATCTTGTCGAAATCCTGCCCCGAGGCGGCGTTGGAATCGCCCAGGAACTTCACGTAGCCGCCGAAAGGCAGCGCCGCGATCTGCCAGCGCGTGCCGTGCCTGTCCACCCGGCTCCACAGCACCGGGCCGAACCCGATCGAGAACACCTCGGCCCGGATGCCGGACCAGCGGCCAACGATGTAATGGCCGTATTCGTGAACCGCCACGATGACCGAAAGCGCCACCACGAAGGCAAGCAGCGTCCACGCCACTCCGCCAAAATCCTGGATGAGACCACCGATATCCAAATTCCTACCCTGCCCGCTGTGCCATCTCTGCCAT